>CAYYBU010000554.1:0-3232 GCA_964469945.1 uncultured Planctomycetaceae bacterium | reverse complement strand
CACCCGCGGCTTGGCCTACGGGAGCAAGGGCGAGTTCGACAAGGGGATCGCGGATTGCACTGAGGCCATCCGGCTCGATCCGAAATACGCCGCGTCATACTACGGCCGCGGCCTGGACTACGAACGGACGGGGGCGAACGATCGGGCGATTGCCGACTTTACCGAAGTGATCCGCCTCGATCCGAAATCTGCCCAGGCGTACTACTTCCGCGGCGCGGTTTTCGAAAAGAAGGGCGCGCACGACCAAGCCATCGCGGACTGTACCGAGGTCATCCGCCTGGAGCCGAAATTCGCCATGGCGTACTACAACCGCGGCGTGGCGTACCAGAAGAAGGGCGATTACGGCAAGGCGATCGCGGACAATACCGAGGCCATCCGGCTCGACCCGAAATCTGCCAAGGCGTACTACAACCGTGGTTCGGCGTATGAGAAGAAGGGCGAGAAAGACAAGGCAGAGGCGGACTATGCCGCGGCCAGGAAACTTGGGCTCGCGAAGTAGTTTCTGTTGCCGAAGGACCTCGTCGGAGCCTACAATTGAAGTGGACCCCGGCCCGCTTGCCGGGCTGGTGAATCAGTCTTGCCAGCGAGAACAACCCAGGAAAATCGAGCCACGCCCCCTGCCGGCTCGTCCGGCAGGTGAAGAAGTTTTGTTGGCGGTGCCCGCGGCGCCGCTCGCTCACAAGACTTATTCACCAGCCGGACAAGTCGGCCGGGGTCTGAAAAAAGTTTTTCACCGTCGTTCCCTCGCTTACAAGACTCCTTCACCCGCCAGGCAAGCCGGCAGGGGTCGGCTGCATTGTTCCGCCCAATAGCTAACCTGAATCACAATCATGACAACCCCCACCACCTCCGCCGGCCCCCGCACCTCGCTGGCCTATGAATTCCGTCCCTATAAAGTGCTGAACGAAGCCGAGCTGATCGCGCGGATCCAGCAGGTCCGCCGCGAGATGGGCCCGCGGCTCTTGATCCTCGGGCACCATTATCAGCAGGACGAAGTCATCGCGCTGTCGGACCTGCGCGGCGACAGCTACCAGCTCAGCGCACTGGCGGCCGCCAACGCGGAGTGCCGGGCGATCGCCTTCTGCGGCGTCCACTTCATGGCCGAAACGGCCGACGTGTTGGCCAACCGCCCCGAACAACTGGCCGCCCGCGATGGCCAGCGCGTCACCGTGGTGCTGCCCGACCTGGCCGCCGGCTGCTCGATGGCCGACATGGCGGCCATCGAACAGGTCGAAGACTGCTGGCAACAACTGGCCGACGCGATCGACATCGCCGAGGTGACGCCGGTGACCTACGTCAACTCGGCCGCCAGCCTGAAGGCCTTTTGCGGCCGCCACGGCGGCATCGTCTGTACGTCGGCCAACGCCCGGGCCGTGTTGCAATGGGCCTTCGCCCGCACCGGCCGCGTGCTCTTCTTTCCCGACCAGCACCTGGGCCGCAATACGGCGCGGGCGATGGGAATCCCGTTGGAGGCGATGCCGCTGTGGGACCCGCGGCAGCCGCAATGGGGCGGCAACCCGCCCGAGGCCATCCGCGGCAGCCGCGTGCTGCTCTGGAAGGGGCATTGCAGCGTTCACCAGATGTTCCAGCCGCAACACGTGGCCCAATTCCGCGCCAAGTATCCGGGCATCAAGATCCTCGTGCATCCGGAATGCACCATGGAGGTGGTCGACGAGGCCGACGTGGTCGGCTCCACCGGCCGGATCATTCACGCCGTCGAGGAAGCGCCGCCGGGCACGCAATGGGCCATCGGCACCGAGCTACACCTGGTCAACCGCCTGAAACACGAGCATCCCGAGCAGGAGATCCATTTCCTCTCGCCGGTGGTGTGCATGTGCGCGACGATGTACCGCATCGATCTGCCGCATCTGTGCTGGGCGCTGGAGAACCTGGCCGCCGGCACGCCGGCCAACGTGGTGCGCGTGGACGACGACACGGCCCGCGACGCGCTGCTGGCGCTGCGGCGGATGCTGGAGGTCAAGTGAACACTTTCTGGACCATTTTGTCGACGTCGACAAAATGGCCAAAACGCGTAAGATTCGGAGAAATCCCAGTAGGGAACGCCCTCCGTGGCGTTCCATTTCTTGCGTAGCGCCCGGAACGGCACGGAGGCCGTTCCCTACAGGTCACGGAGTTGAAATACAAGGAACGTCCTCCGTGGCGTGCCGCTAATTTCCCTGCACTTTGTAGCGCAGGAAGGCATCCAGGAAGCCTTGGATGTTGCCGTCCAGCACGCTTTGGAAATTGCCCACCAGGTAACCCGTGCGGGCGTCCTTGACGCGCTGATCGGGGTGCAGGAAGTAGTTGCGGATCTGCGAGCCGAAACCGACCTTGGGCATCTGGTGATACTTGGCCGCCTGCTCGGCCTCGCGTTTCTCTTCTTCCACGCGCGCCAGCCGGGCGCGCAGCATCTTGATCGCCATGGCACGGTTCTTGTGCTGGCTGCGCTCGTTCTGGCACTGTACCACGATGTTGGTGGGCAGATGCGTCAGACGAATCGCACTGGAGGTCTTGTTGACGTGCTGGCCGCCGGCGCCGCTGGCGCGAAAGACGTCCTCGCGGATGTCCTCGTCGCGGATCTCGATGGCGCTTTGCTCGGAGACCTCCGGCGAAACGTCCACGGCGGCGAAACTCGTCTGCCGCTTGCCTTCGGCGTTGAAGGGGCTGATCCGCACCAGGCGATGAATGCCCGCCTCGCCCTTGAGATAGCCGTAGGCCATCGGGCCGCGGATGGCGATGGTGGCACTGTTGATGCCGGCCTCCTCGTTGTCCTGGCGGTCGAGCAACTCGGTCTCGTACTGGTGATCGCGGGCCCAGTTCAGATACATCCGCAACAGCATCTCGGCCCAGTCGTTGGCGTCGGTGCCGCCGTCGCGGGCGTTGATCGTCATCAAGGCCGAGTTGCCGTCCAGCGGACCGCTCAACAGCGACTTGATTTCCAACTCGTCGAGCATCGTTTCCAGGTGCGCCGCCGCGGCGGGCACCTCGGCCGCCATGCCCTCGTCTTCGTCGCCCATCTCGATCAAGGCCGCCAGGTCGTCGGCCAGGGTGATGGCCTCTTCCAGCGGACGGATCAGGGCCTTGAGCGACTTCAGTTGGATGACCGTTTCCTGGGCGCGCTCGCGGTTGCCCCAGAAGTCGGCCCCGGCCATTTGCCCCTCGATCCACTCCGCCTCGGCTTTTTTGTTAGCGAAGTCATAGAGAGTCTTTCAGTTGGACAATCCGCTTCTGG
>CAYYBU010000553.1:0-3235 GCA_964469945.1 uncultured Planctomycetaceae bacterium | reverse complement strand
TCCGTCGTGATGCAATTCCTCACGACGGAGCGTGAGGAGTACGGACAAATCGGGAAGTTATCTTAGAGGCTATCCGGAAAGGCAAGCACTAGGTCCCCCTCTCCCTCCGGGAGAGGGCCGGGGTGAGGGGGCGTGGGAGAAGAGCCGTCATCTACGAGGGGTTAGGGCATGAACCCAAAGAGAAAGGCCGTTCTTGAACGCCTCAAGCGCCTTGAGGACGGGATCACCAAAGGGCGCGAGTATTTAGAAAGCGGCGAACATGCACATTGGGATGGATTTCGACCTTTGTTTTACGGCAAGGTGAGGGACGGCAAGATATTGCCGCCCCACAAGGATTGGGTGAAAAACGTATTTCTTCCGCTTTATGAAAGGAATTTGGCACAGGCACAGAAATTACTAGAGAGGCTAGGTTAGCGCCGGCCGGGAAATAACTTCCCGATCCGCCGCGGCGGAATTGAAGCCTGAAGCGCAAGCGAAGGGGCCCCGTTCTGCGGACCTCGCTCGCGATTCTGGCTTCAATGGGGGCGGTCCCTTCTTAGCAACCAGGAAGGTTATTTTCCGGCCGGTCCCTAGCTTGCGCTGGTTTCGTTCGTTTCTGTTGCCCTCGCCGCGTGCCACTGCCGGCTCGTCTAAGCGGCGCTGAGCCACCTCGGAATTCAGCACTGCTGGACAAGCCAGCAGTGGCACCCGCACAATCACAAAGTCCCATCGGCGCATAGCGCCACACTGGCAGCGATGAACATCAGCAGTCGAATTGCCGAGAACCTCCAGCAAGTGCGCCAGCGCATAGCCGACGCGGCGGCGCGCGCCGGCCGGCCGGCAACGGACGTGCGGCTGCTGGCGGTCACCAAGTACGTGGGACCGCCGCTGATCCGCGCCCTGGTCGAGGCCGGTTGCAGCGAGTTGGGCGAAAGCCGCCCGCAACAGCTCTGGGAACGTGCCGGGGTCCCCCTCGCGCCGTCCCCGATCCATTGGCACCTCATCGGGCACCTGCAACGAAACAAGGTCCGGCGGACGCTGCCCCTGGTGGCGATGATCCATTCGGCCGACAGCCCGCGGCTGGTCGCCGAGCTGGACGCGGCGGCCGGCGAACTGGGACGCCGCGTGCCCATCCTGCTGGAAGTAAACATCTCCAACGAAGCGGCCAAACACGGTTTTGCCGCCGACGCCGTGGAGCCGTTTCTCCAGCAGTGCGACGCGTACCGCAACCTGGAGATTCGCGGCCTGATGGGCATGGCCGGCCTGGAAGGCACGCTGGACGATGCCCGCCGGGAGTTTGCCGCCCTGCGCCGTTTGCGCGACCGCCTGCGGGCGAACTGTCCGGACAGCGTCGTGCTGGCCGAGCTTTCCATGGGCATGAGCGGCGACTATGAAGTGGCCATTGAAGAGGGGGCCACGATCGTCCGCGTCGGTTCGGCGCTGTTCGAGGGTCTGCTTCCATAATGTATCCGGCACACTCCGTGTGCCGTTCGCCCGGCGGCACACGGAGTGTGCCGGATACGAAAGGCTTGCTGCCATGATCGACTTGCAACCGCACGCCGACGGCACGATCTTGCCGGTTCGCGCGCAGCCGGGCGCCCGCCGCAACGAGATCCGCGGCGAGCAGGAGGGCATGCTCAAAGTGTGCGTCACGCAGGCGCCGGAGAAGGGCAAAGCCAACAAGGCCGTGGTGGACCTGTTGAGCAAATCACTATCGCTACGAAAATCGCAGTTCGAGTTGATCGCCGGCGAGACCGCGTCGCACAAGCGGTTTCTGGTGCATGAAGTGACCTGCGCGGAGTTGGCCGCTCGGATCGCCGCGGTGCTGGAGGGGTAATTCGCTGGGCCGGGGAGGCTCCCCTACTCCACGTCGCAAATCTGCACTGCTTGCCGCAGCGAGGCCAGGGCGTCGGCGCGCTTGGGAATGAACTCCTGGGCGACGAAGCCCGTGAAACCGGTCCCCACGATGGCCTTCATCACGGCCGGATAGAAGATTTCCTGCGTGCCGTCGATCTCGTTGCGGCCCGGCACGCCGCCGGTATGGTAGTGGGCGATGTAGGGGGCGTACTGCCTGACGGTGGCGATCAGGTCGCCTTCCATGATCTGCATGTGATAGATGTCGTAGAGCAGTTTGCAGCGCTCGGAGCCGACCAGCTTGCACATTTCCACGCCCCAGGCGGTATGGTCGCACTGGTAGTCCTTGTGGTTGACCTTGCTGTTGAGCAGTTCCATGACCACGTTGACTTTGTGCCGTTCGGCCGATTTCATCAGCCGCTTCATGCCCTTGGCGCAGTTCTTCATACCCTGCTCGTCGTCGAGGCCGGCGCGATTGCCGGAGAAACAGATCACGTTGGGAATGCCCGCGGCCGCCGCCTTGGGGAGCAGCACTTCGTAGCTGGCCACCAGCTTGTCGTGACTCTCGACGCGGTTGAAGCCCTGGCCGATGCCCATGCCGGCGCCCTGGCCCATGGCGCAGGTCAGGCCGTACTTCCGCGCCATGGCCCAGTCGTTCGGATCGAGCAGGTCGATCGACTTGATACCCATTGCGCGGGCCGCCTTGCAGAGTGCCTCCAGGGAGATGCCGCCGTAGCACCAGCGGCACACGGAGTGGTTGATCTTTCCTTTGAGTTGGGCGGCGGGGGCCTCGTCCGCGGCGGCGGGCGACCGAGAGAGGCCGGCGGCGGCCGCGGCCACCGCAGCGCTGCCGGCGGTCAGGTTGCAAAGTGCCGAACGACGGGAAATAGGAGTGCTCATGACGGGAATACCTCGTTTGGGTTATCTTTGAATGGCCGGGGGCCGGCATTCTAAATGGCGTTGCACGATTCCCGGAGGAATGGCTGTAGGGAACGCCCTCCGTGGCGTTCCGTCTTACCGATACGCACGGAACGCCACGGAGGGTGTTCCCTACACGGTTCGCTTACAAACCTCCTGAAATCACGCAACTCTATTAGGGAAGACCTTCTCTGCACGATAACTGACCGCCGGAGACACTGCAAGCGCGTCCCCGAGGATTTTTTCCAAGCGGCCGTTCCCCCCGCCGGACCGATTTGCTACAATAAGACGTTTACCCTCAACGATCAACGGAAGTTTTCCCAGAGAACCTCGCGAGTGGATTGAAACGATGGCCAAAGGCAAGAAGAAGTCGGAAACGGTATTCCTCGTTTGCAAAGAGACGGGCGATTACAACTACACGCTCAAGCGGAAGACGGGCGGCGAGAAACTCGCGCTCAAAAAGTACTGCCCCAAGTGCCGGCGG
>CAYYBU010000552.1:0-3273 GCA_964469945.1 uncultured Planctomycetaceae bacterium | reverse complement strand
CCCGCGTCCAGGAGGTCAGCCGGCAACTGGGCATCTACCTGGTCAACAGCGTCAACCCCTTCCGCCTGGAAGGGCAGAAGACGATCATGTACCGCGTGTTGGAGGCCCTGCGCTGGGAAGTGCCGGACTGGATCGTCGTCCCCGGCGGAAATTTGGGCAACTCCAGCGCCTTCGGCAAGGCGTTTTACGAGTTGCATCAATTGGGACTGATCGACCACATTCCGCGGCTGGCGGTGATCAACGCGGCCGGCGCCAATACGCTCTATGAACTGGTCGAGCAGCGGGGTCTGCGTTGGAACGGCGGCCGGCCCGACGCCGCGTTGATTCAATCTTTCTACGCCGACATGGAGGCCCAGCAGCGACGGGCCTCGACCATCGCCAGCGCAATTGAAATCAACCGCCCGGTCAACTTGCAGAAGTGTCTGCGGGCATTGGAGTGGTGCCGGGGCGTCGTCCGCCAGGCCTCCGATCAGGAGATCCTCGACGCCAAGGCCCAGGTGGGGGCGGGCGGACTGGGCTGCGAACCGGCCAGCGCGGCCAGTGTCGCCGGCGCGAAGCTGCTGGTCTCCGCCGGCGTCATCGGGCCCGACGAGCGAGTGGTCTGTATCCTCACGGGCCATCAACTCAAGGACCCCACCGCCACGGTCGCCTACCACACGAGCGATCCGGAACAATTCAATAAGGTCTTGGGTTGCCGGGGCGTTCGCAGCGCCCCCTTTGCCAACCGCGCCGTCGCGGTGCCCAATGATTTGGATCAGATCATCCAGGCCATCCGCGCAAATGGTTAGAGCCTGTAAAAGAATAAGTTGAGCAATTTTATTGAAGCAAAGGCGACCGGCGAACGAGCATACCAGTCGCCCGGACTTCGCCGGTCGCCTTTACTTCAATAAGGAATTGCGAGAAAAACCCGATATCAGCGATTGTGGTCGTAATAGCAGGCGATGGAAAGGCAAACGGCGCTGCGCTTGTTTGCCTTCCCATATTTGCTCAACTTATTCTTTTACAGGCTCTTAAGTGTAGCAGGCACACGCCGTGTGCCGTCCGCCACCTACGGCACACGGCGTGTGCCTACTACATTCTATCAACAAAAACTTTGGATTCATCATGTCCCCCATTCGTCTTGCCATCCACGGAGCCGCCGGCCGCATGGGCCGCCGACTGGTCGCCCTGGGAGCGGCCGATCCGCAACTGGCCGTTTGCGCAGCCCTTGAAGCGGCCAACCACCCGCAACTCGGCCAGGACGCCGGCACGCTGGCCGGCATCGCGCCGCTAGGGATCGCACTGTCGGCCGCGCTGACGGCGGCCGTCGACGTGGTGATTGATTTCTCGGTGCCGGCAGCGGCCGAAACGATTCTGGAAACGTGCCTTCAACAGCAGGTGCCGTTGGTCGTGGCCACGACCGGTTTCAGCACGTCGCAGATGGACCGGCTCCGCGCCGCCGCGGCACGAATTCCGCTGCTCTGGGCGCCCAGCATGAGCCTGGCGGTCAATCTGACGATGAAACTCTGCGACGTGGCCGGCCGAGCCCTGGCCGACAAGGACGCCGACGTGGAGATCCTCGAGCGCCACCACCGTTTCAAGGAAGATGCCCCCAGCGGCACGGCGTTGAAGTTCGGCGAGATCATTTCTCGCGCGATGGGCCAGACCAGCCACACCCACGGTCGCCAGGGGCGTCCAGGAAAGCGGCCACACGAGGAGATCGGCTATCATGCCATTCGCGTGGGCGACAACCCGGGCGAGCATACGATCGTCTTCGGCATGTTGGGCGAGACGATCGAACTGACCGTACGCGCCACCAACCGCGATTGCTATGCGCTGGGCGCGTTGGCGGCCGCCAAGTTCCTGGCCGGCAAGCCCGCAGGGCTCTACGGCATGAACGACGTGTTGGGGTTGTGAGCGGATACTGGTCTTGGGCCTTGGGAAGTCCTGCGGATCGTGCCCTGAGAGGCTATTTGGGGACTTCGTGGCGCAAATCAACATACAAGCCCGAAGCGCAAGCGAGGAAGGTGCGTCACTGAGCGAGAAGAGTCGATACCTCGCTGGCGCTTCGGGCTTCTATGCGTCAAGCAACCGGACAAACGTCCCGGGTGGCCTTTGCCCAAGACCTAAGACCCAAGGCCCGCGGCCGCGGCCAGGGCGCCGTGGACCACCACGGCTTCGCCCAACTCGGCCGGCACGATGCGAAAACTGTCACCGAGTGAGGGAAAGACGTAACGCGCCACTTGCTGTCGCAAGGGCGCGAAGAAGAGCCCGTCGCCCGCCAGCGGCACTCCGCCGCCGATCACCACCACGTTGGGCGACAGCAACGTGACCATCTGCGCGATGGCCCAGCCGAGCGTCTCGACGGCGTGATGGAACAGTTCCTGGGCCAGACCGTTGCCTTCCAGGGCGGCCTGGGCCACCATCTTGCAAGTAAGCCGCTCGATCTGCCGCTGGCAACGCGTCAACAGGTCGGCGGCGAATAGTTCCTCGGCTTCTTCGCGATCGATCAGGTGCTGGCGGACCGATTCCGGCCGGCGGAGGCGATAGTCGAACGACGGCGGCCGCACGAAGTGCGAATCGGGATCGGAAAGCCAGCCTTGGGCCGCGGCGGCAATCCCCCAGCCGCTGGCCGCGGCCTCCACGGTCATGTCGGGCTGATCCGCTTGCAGCCCCGGCCGCAGATGGCCCAACTCGGCGGCGATGCCACCACCCCCGCGATAGACCCGCCCGTCGCATACCAGGGCGCCGCCGATGCCGCTGCCGACGGTAATGTAGAAGACGACCGGCTGGCCGCGGCCGGCCCCGAAGCGGGCTTCGGCCAGCCCGGCGGCGTCGGCGTCGTTGGAAATCGCCGTTGGCAAGTCGAAGGTCTGCCGGCACCAGTCGCCCAGCGGGAAATCGTTCCAGCCATCGATCTGGTGGCTCTTGATTGTTCGTCCGGTAGACAGGTCGACCGGCCCGCCAAAACCGATGCCGATGGCTCGGACCGCATGGCTGGCGATGAGTCCTGTGGCGACCTCTTCGATCTGGCGGCGAATGCCCGCGGCGCCGGCGTCGCGCTGAATGTCCAGCCGCTGGAGGGTTCTCAGCGGCGTGCCGTCACCGAGGCCGACGCCCAGTTGCAGCTTCGTGCCGCCGATTTCAATGCCGAGAAACATGTGGCATCTCCGAACTCGATCCTCGCGTCGCGGCCGCGGTATCCGCTTCCAGATAGCGCACACCCCAGAGCCAGAACGCGCCGCCGAGCAACATGAACAACGAGACCACGACAAAACCGATCGGCAGGCTCCA
>CAYYBU010000551.1:0-3274 GCA_964469945.1 uncultured Planctomycetaceae bacterium | reverse complement strand
AGGGCGTTCCCTACAGAACAAAGTCGGTAGTTAATTGTCTTCCGACGCCTAACTCCTAACTCACCATCCCATCGCGCCCCGCACCATGTGGTAGGCGACGGTGAAAATGGCCGCATCGGCCAGCATGTGGCTCAGCCAGGGCCCCAGCAGCGAGCCGCTGCGATGATAGATCCAGGCCCAGACCGCGCCGCCCGCGGCCACTCCGAGCGAGAAGATCAGCGTGGCCGGCGAACGCCAGCCGAAGTAGGCCGCCAACACAATCACATGATGCACCGTAAAGGCCAGGCTCGACAGCACGATCGCGGCCGGCAGCGGCAGCAGTCGTTGCAACTGTCCGAAAACGAACCAACGCCAATAGTATTCTTCCAGAAACGAGTGGACCAGCGCATAGAAGATGGCCATGGCGGCGAAGCCGGCCGGGCTGGTAACACCGAAGGCGCTCACTTTCTGCGCCATCGCGGCGGTTGCCGAGGCCATGAAACCGGCCGGCTGAAGCCAGACGTGCCAGCCCGACAAGATGGCGGCAAAGATGACCGCGCCAAAAGCCAGCCCCTGGACGATGCCGGCCAGCCGAGCTGGCCGGGGCATCGCGCGTGCCGAGGACGAAGCGACGGGCGTCTGTTGCCCGCCGCCGGCGTTGTTCCCCCGTAGCCAGCGTGGCCGCAGTACGAAGACCCAAAGCAGGGGAAAGGCGAACTGAAGCGACTTGCCCCGGGCATAGGCGGTCTGTTGCACGGCGCTCGGACAATGTCGCAGGGCCACGAAGTAGAGCCACGTCACCAGCGTGGGAAAAACCATGCCGACCAGGACGGCCCCGGCGTCGGCGCGGACGGATTGGGCAGGAATCGACGGTTGTGTCATAACAACAGGGCGACGGGCGGCGGCCGCATATAACGCGCGATTTGGAATTTTGCCGTGTGGGAACTTGTTGCCGCACTGCAAACGTGTCAAAACTCTTTCGGCCCCACCGGCTGCGAGGGCGGCTGCACCGCGGGAGCCAGCGCCGATGAGGGCGGCATGGCGGGAATCGGCTCCAGTCGCGAAGACGGCGCATCGTAACGCGGCCGACAGACATAACCGTTCGGGCTGGTGCGAATGTATCCTCGGGTGGCACCCGCCGGGCTTGCCTGGAGGGTGCCGTACAGCCACCGCGCCAGGCGGTCAACACCACCAGCGCGCCGCCGGCCGCCGAACCCAACAGGACCAGGAGGAAGAACGAGATCGTTTCCAGCCGCAGGCTGGCCCAGTCGCTCAGATCCACCGACGGCATGCCTGCCCAGGCCGGCGCCGGCAAACCGAGCCACGCCGCGACGACCGCCACAAAAGCCGCCACCCGCCACCGCATGGTCAGAACGGCCGACCAGGACGTGGAGAACGGCATCGTCACCCGCCACCCGCCACCGCATGGTCAGAACTCCTTGGTACCCGGCACACGCCGCGTGCCGCCGACCAACGGCACACGGCGTGTGCCGGATACATTATGCCTCCAGTGTAGCCGATGGAAGCATGAACGCAAAGGTGGGGGGGTATAGCCGGAATACTTGACTTTTGCTGGAAAGATGGTTAAGGTGGATAGTGTAGTCGGCAGCGATTTTTCATGGGAATCAAGCAAATCTGCGGGGAGATGGCCATGTCGTCGTTTTCTGGTTGGATCATCCGTCGGTCGTTGCGACTGGGGTTGACGATGGTTGCGGCGCTGCTGCCAGCCGTGCTGCTAGCCGATGGACCGGCGCAACTGATGACCCGCTCCGCGCCAGCCGATCCCAACGCGACCACCATCGACTTGTTCGACGGCATCGCCAACGGCGACATCGCCGTGAAGCTCATTCCGAAGGACTCCAAGGAGTCGCGGGTGTTGATCGAGAACAAGACCGACAAGCCGCTTTCCATCAAGCTTCCGGATGCTTTTGCGGGCGTGCCAGTGTTGGCGCAAGCGGCCGGCGCCGGTGTCGGCGGCGGGGCGGCCGGCCAGAATCAGGGGGTGGGTGGTGGCATGATGGGCGGCGGCGGCGGCGGCATGGGCGGCGGTGGTTTCATGAACGTGCCGCCGGAAAAAATTGGTCAACTCAAGGTGGCCACCGTTTGTCTGGATCACGGCAAAGCAGAGCCCCGTCCCGCGGTGCCCTATGAAGTCAAGCCGATCGAGAGCTACACCGACAAGCCCGAGGTGCAGGAGCTTTGCCGCATGTTGGGCACGGGACAGATCAATCAGCGGGCTGCCCAGGTGGCCGCCTGGCATCTGAACAACAACATCAGTTGGCAGGATTTGGCCATGAAGCAACTGCGCTATGCCAACGGCGCCAGTGTCCCCTACTTCAGCCCCCAGGAAATTCGCGCCGGCATGCAATTGGCGATGGTGGCCACCCGCTTGGCCGAGCAGCGGAAGCAACAACAGCAGAATTCCTCGGCCTCGGACACCGCGCCGCAGCAGTGAGCGGGCGGTGAGTCGTTTCCAAGTATCCGGCACACTCCGTGTGCCGGATACATTCTGGCGGCATTGTCTTTTCGCTTGGCTTTTTTCCACATTTTTGCTAAGCTGAGTGTGGGTGGGATGGGCTCCCCGGAACAGGGAACGCAAGCCCGTGTCGTGCCCAGGCATCTACCGTGGAACATGTAGAGGAGGCATCTGTCATGAAACGTGCGCATCGTGAACGACTGTGGCCGGTGGCTTTGGCAGTGGCGGCGCTGTTGGGGATGGCCACGCTGGCGCCGGCCGTCAGCAAAGACGCCCGGCCACACGGGGAAGAGGTGGAATTGTTCGCCGGGATCGAGCAGAAGCAGATCGAAGTGCAATTGATCCCCCGCGACGACATGCAGTGCCGGTTGCTGATCAGCAACAAGACCGAGCGGCCGCTTTCCATCAAGCTGCCGGCTTCGTTCGCCGGCGTGCCGGTGCTGGCCCAGCCGCTGTTCGGGCTTCCGGCGAATAACAACAACAATAACAACAACAATAGGAATAATAACAACAAGAACAACAACCCCTTTCAACCCAACGCCAAGGATCCGCAGCGCGTCGGTGGCGGACAGCCGGCGGCCAATTTCGACATCGCACCGGAAGCGACGCGGACGCTGAAAGTGGAGACCGTGTGTCTGGACCACAACAACCCGACGCCACGGCCGACGATGAAGTATGAGATCCGGAGCATGGCCGCCGCCACCGACAAGGAAGGCGTCGCCGAGATCTGCGAGTTGATGGGGCGACACGAGATGGGCCATCGGGTGGCGCAGTTGGCTGCCTGGCACCTCAACAACGACTTGAGTTGGGAGGCGTTGG
>CAYYBU010000550.1:0-3278 GCA_964469945.1 uncultured Planctomycetaceae bacterium | reverse complement strand
CGACGCGGCTTTTCGCCTTTTCTTCCGCGGCGCGGACGGCGCGCGGCTCTTGTGCGGCTTGGCCGCGCCCGGCTCGACGGCCTCCATGTTGATCACTCGCAGTTGGGGCAATCCCAGCAGGTGCTTGAGCCCGCCCTGGCTCACCGCCGTCATGCCCAGGTGGAGTTCGCGAAGTTCGTTGAATCCCTTGAGGTGAATCAGTCCGGCATTGGTGATGCGAGTGCTCCATAGATTGAGCACCTGAAGTTGCTTCAATCCCTGGAGGTGTGTCAGACCGGCATCGCTCACGGCCGTTTCGCCGAGGTGCAATTCCCGCAGCGCGGTCAAGGGCTCCAGATGTGCCAGACCGCTGTCGGTGATGCGCGTGTGCCACAGATCGAGCACCCGCAAGTGGCGCAATGCGCTCAGGTGGGCCAGCCCCGCATCATCCACGCGCGTGCAACCGAGGTTCAGCGTTTCCAATTCGAGCAGTCCGTGCAGGTGCGCGAAGCCGGCGCCGGTCGCCCGGGTGTAACCCAGATACAGGCATTGCAGTCGCCTCAAGGCGGCTAGGTGCTTCAGGCCGGCCGGGCCGACGCGGGTCTTCCAAAGGTCCAACTTTCGCAGTTGCTCCAGGCCGGCCAGGTGTTGCAGGCCACGGTCGCCGACCGCCGTTCCCCAAAGTTCCAGCACTTCCAGTTGTGTCAGTCCGCGGAGATGTTCCATGCCCGCGTTGGTGACGTTGGTCTTGCCGATGAACAACTCCTGGAGGTGGCGCAAGTTCTTCAAGTGCTCCAACCCCGCGTCGCCGACCTGGGTGTTGGCCAGGTTCAAGCTGTTGAGCTGCGTCAGGCCACCGAGGTGTGCCATGCCTTCGCTATGGACTGCGGTGGTCCAGAGGCTGAGCACGCGGAGTTGGCCGAGCCCCCGCAAGTGTTCTAGGCCCGCATCGCCGATCCGGGTCTTCCACAATTCCAACTCCTCGAGCTGCGCGAGCGGCTCGAGGGCTTGCAGGCCGGCGTCGCTGATGTTGCAGTGGCCCAGGTTCAGCGTCGTGAGCTGGGTCAGTCCGCACAAGTATTGCAAGCCGCGGTCGCCGATGCGAGTTTTCCAAAGATCCAGGCCGCGGAGTTGCCCGAGGCCGCGGAGGCAGGCCAGCGCTTCGTCGGGAAGGCGAATATTGCGGAAACTGACCGCAATCACCGGCCGCTGCGGGTGATCCTCGTCGTACTGGATCGTGCCGCCGAGTTTCTTGACGGCCGCGACGGCTTGCTCTTGGCTGAGCACGACCTCGGCGGCGCCGTCCAGTCGTGCGATGCCGAGAAGGCCGCGGCCGCGGCGCACGACCGCGTGCCACAAAGACTGCTTGGGCTTTTGGCTCATGAGGGCTTCTCTCGATGCGAACCGCGCGCCTCGTGGTACCAGCGATACCACTGGACAAAACGCGCAATGCCGTCCTCGATGGAGGTGCTGGGCTTGAAACCGACATCGCGCACCAGGTCGTCGACGTCGGCATAGGTCTCCGGCACGTCGCCGGGCTGCATGGGCAAGAGGTTCTTGATGGCCGTTCGCCCCAGGCACTTCTCCAGCGTGGCGATGAGGTGCAACAACTCGACGGGTCGGTTGTTGCCGATGTTATAGAGCTTGTAGGGCGCGCTGCTGGTGGCCGGATCGGGGTGCGCTCCCGACCATTGCGGGTTGGGTTGCGGCAGATGGTCGATGACGCGAACGATGCCCTCGACGATGTCGTCGACATAGGTGAAATCCCGCCGCATGGCGCCGGCATTGAAGACGTCGATGGCTTGCCCGGCGAGAATGGCCTTGGTAAACAGGAACAGGGCCATGTCGGGCCGGCCCCAAGGGCCGTAGACCGTGAAGAACCGCAGGCCCGTGCTCGGCAGGCGGTAGAGATGGCTGTAGGTGTGCGCCATCAGCTCGTTAGCCTTCTTGGTGGCCGCATAAAGGCTCAGCGGATGATCGACGTTGTCGTGGACCGAGAAGGGCATGGCCGTGTTGGCGCCGTACACCGAACTCGAGGAGGCATAGACGAGGTGTTGCACGCCCGTATGCCGGCAGCCTTCCAGCACGTTGGCGAAGCCGACGAGGTTGCTGTTGACATAGGCCTGGGGATTGGTCATCGAGTAGCGGACGCCGGCCTGCGCGGCCAGGTTGACGACGACCTCGAAGCGCTCGGTGTCGAAGAGCTGCCGCATGGCCGAAGCGTCGGCGAGGTCCAGTTTGCGGAAGGCGAACCGCGGCTCCGCTTCGAGCTGCGCGAGGCGGTCGAGCTTCAGCCGAACGTCGTAATAATCGTTGACGTTGTCCAGCCCGACGACCCGATCGCCGCGTGCCGCCAACCGGCGACTGAGGTGGAAACCGATGAAGCCGGCCGCGCCGGTAACGAGGATTTTATTCATGGTGTCAACATTTCTTGACGAGCCTTTACAAATGGATGGGACCGTCGCCGTCGCCGCGGTTCACGTGGATGTCGGCCACGCCGATGCCGCGGGCGGCGAGCAAGCGCGTCAAGGTGGCGGACGAGGCGAAGACGAAGTTGGAGGGGCCACACATGAAGCCGGAGCGGCGCAAGGCCCCCGACCAGGCCCAATGCGACTGGTTGGAGACGACCAAATCGACCCCTTGTTCTTCCAAAAAGGCCCGCGCGCAGCGCACCACGTGGACCGCATCGGCCGGCGCGGAAAAGCCGTCGACGATGGAACCCAAGCGCATGTCGCCGAACTGCTTGTGGCCGGACAACGGCGTGTTGAGGAGCACGGCCCAGCCGACGGGCCGCGCTCCTTCGTGGACCTGAAGACGGATGAACTTGCGCGCATCGCGGGGATAGAGCATTTGCAGGCTGGTCCGATCGCGGACGCCGCACAGGCCGTACTGGGCCCGCTGGGCGTTCCAAAGCTCGTCGGTCCAGTCCTGGAACTCGTCGACGAGCTCCATGGTGAAACGGGGGGCGGGCGGGATCCCGCGGTAGCAGGCAGCGTGCAGGGCCCGGATGGCAAGCCAGCCCAGGCCCGAATAGGCCAGGCCGTCCAACAGGCCGCGGGCGAGCAGGGAATTTCGCAGATAGGTGATGTTTCGCAAGAACGGGAAGGGGCGGACGACGCGGAAGTAGAACGGCACCGCGCACAGCTTCCAACCCGCGGCCTGCAACAGGCGCGGCAGCGCCAGGTCGTGCCCGCCCATGCCGAGGGCGTAGAGCAAGGGATGCTTGTGCATGGCGTCCCACAGCAGGCGCACTCCCACGGTGGTGTACTTGCGGTCGACGGAGCCTTCGGAAATAGGCA
>CAYYBU010000549.1:0-3278 GCA_964469945.1 uncultured Planctomycetaceae bacterium | reverse complement strand
CCATCTCCGCCTCGACCGCGGCAAAGTCGATGTGGTACTTGAAGACGTGCTCGTGCTCGCCGCCCGGCCAGGAGATCAGTGCGCGGCAGGCCACGAACAGGTCGGGATCAAGCCCTTGGTCGGCGTAGCCGACGTACTCGGGCGACATCGGCAGCAGCACCTTGCGCGGCGCGCCGTCCTCGTGCGGCCCGGCCAACAGGCTGAACAAAAAGAAGAAGGCGTTCTGCGTGCCGTTGGTGACGGCCACGTGCCGGTCCGTGACGGGCCAGGCGAAGTTCAGCGCCAACAGCCCGGCCAGCGCGCGCAGGAACCGCGGATTGCCCTGCGGCGGGTCGTAGTTGGCCAGCAGCCGGTCGAAGGCATCCCCGTCGGCGAGCAAGCACTGCATTTGCCGCCGCCAGATCGCCTGCATCTCCGGCACGGCTGCCGGATTGCCGCCGCCCAGCATGAGCATGTTGGGCCGCGCGGTCGTGGCCTGGCCGAGCTCCTCCATCAACTCGAGGATGCCGCTATGTTGCGTGAACTTGCGGCCGATCTTGGAGAACGTCTGCTCGGCTGTCTGCTCGTCCATGATGTCAGTTCGTCTTCTTCGCCGGCTGGGGTGTGCTGACCGGCGTGTCCGCGGCATTGCCCCATTCGGCCCAGCTTGCATAGTAGTTGCGGACCGACCGGGCACCCATCAACTCCATGCCGAACGACATCACCGAGGCTCGCCCGCCCGATTGACAATGGGTTGCGGTCGGTCGGTCCAGGTCGATGCCGGCGTCGTGGAAGAGCTTGCGGAGTTGCTCGGCGCTCTTGAAACGCTGCGTCGGCTGGTCGATCAAGTCGATCCATTCCAGGTGTTTGGCCCCCGGAATGGCCCCGCCGCGCCGGTTCGTTTCCTTGTTGATGCCGCAGAACTCGCCTTCGGAGCGGGCGTCCACGATTTGCAAGCTGCGCGGGCCGAGCGAAGCCAGCACCAGCGCCTTGGTCGCCAGCCGCTCGGCCCGCGGCTTGGCGGTGAATCGCACGGGCGTCGGTGCCTTGGCCGCGTCGCTCGCGACGGGCAGCCCGGCGCGCTGCCAGCCAATCCAGTTGCCATTGAGGAGCCGCACGTCGGCCAAACCCCAATAGCGCAAGATCCACCACATGCGCCCGGCGTTTTTGAACGCCGCGTCGTCATAGACGACCACTTTCGCGTCGCGCCCGATGCCCAGGCCGCCGATTCGGGCGCCCCAGGTTTGGGCGTCCGTGCCGTCCTGGAATGCCTTGGCCCAGGCGGCGGCGTCCACCCAGACGGCCCCCGGAATGCGGCCTGCGTCGTACTGTTTTCGCGCGCGGGCATCCAGTACGATGAACTGCCGGGCGACATTCGGCTGCGACAACGTCAGCGGCTCGATCAACATCTCGGGGTGCGGATAATTGCCTTCGGCGGCCACGACTTGAGACCCTCCCAGCAACAACAGAAAAATGGTCGCGATTCTTATCGTCATGTTCGTATCTCCTTGTCTTCTTGTAGGGTGAGGCGAGCGACAACTCCCCTCGCCCGTAAACGGGAGAGGGGCCGGGGGTGAGGGTGGCTAAATAGCGTTGCACGATTCACGGCGGAATGGCTGTAGGGAACGCCCTCCGTGGCATTCCGTTTTGCCGGCACGCCCGGAACGCCACGAAGGGCGTTCCCTACACGGTTCGCTTGCAAACCCCCTGGAATCACGCAACTCTGTTTAGCCTTCGAGCAGGCCCGAACGCCCTCACCCCCTGCCCCTCTCCCGCCAGCGGGCGAGGGGAGAAAAGACTTCCGCAGCGGAAACCGCATCGCTCAGGAGGCCAATTCTACGTTTCTGAAGCGAAGAAGGCAATGTTTCATGAGGAGCGCGGGATATCTTGCCGCGCGTGGCGGGCCGCCGGCCGGGCCGAGTAGCGGCGCACCAGCAGCCCCAGCAGCACGAGCACCGCCGAGCCGATGGCGACCAAGGGCAAATTCTGCGGCGCGCCGAACAAGTTCCCCGCACCGCCGACCACGTAGAAGCCCAACGGAATTCCCACCAGGACGCCACGAATCGGTCGCGGCTGCATGGCGCCGAACCATACGCCCACGATCAATCCTATCGCGGCGTCGCAGCCGCCGAGAAGGTCCAACTGTTTCAAATCCAATTCCGTGCGATGGTCGTACACGGTGCGCGCTGCCGCCAGGAAAATGGCAATCACGGCCGTGAACAGCAGGATCGAGGCCAGGGAAAAAGTGCTGCGTTGCGACATGGTTGTTTCACTCGCCCCGCGTGGGTCCGCTGGTCAGCAGTTTGTCGTCGGCGCGGCGGGCAAGTTGCTGGAGCACGCTGAGGCTGATGTCTTCATGCACGAAGCGGACGTTGCCGTCGCCGAAGAGGAAATTCGCGCCGGCGCCGTGACACGAGGCGAATCCGCCCACGATCAGATCGGAGCCCTTGGTCGCGGTTTGGCTGGCCGGCGGGGCAGCAGGCGCCCTGTACCCATGCCGCGCCCGCTCGGTATTGATCGCCGTGCCCGCGTTGCGCAACGTCGCCCGGGTGCCCGACATCCAGCCCAGATCGTCATCGCCGCCGAGCTTTTCGCCGACAAAGATGGTGTGGGTCCGCCCCTTGGTGATGTCTTGATCCGTGATGTGGCTGTTCAGAAACAATACGCCGTGATTGTTCTGGTCGATGGGGGCTTCCACGTCGTGGTGGCAGCCGGCATAGTTGCTCACGGCCACACCCACGCCCGATTGCCACGACCTGTTGCTGTAGTCCGAGGGGCAGAGGAACAAAGCGATGGGAATGGCCGCGGCCGCCGCGTTCTTCGGGTGGTAAGCGCCCAGCGAGAGGTCGATGTGCTTGTACGTGACGCCCTCTTCGATGTGGGGCAGCAAATGCACGAGCCAACTGATGTGGTTGCCGTTGGGAACATTGTGGATCGGACCGGCCGGATCGGTCGTGCCCGGCGGCAGCACGCCCTGCGCCGACTCGTAGCTGGCCAGGGCCACGCCCAGTTGCGACAAGTGGGTCAAGCAAGCGGACCGCCGGGCCACTTCCCGTGCCGCCTGGACGGCCGGCAGCAACATGCCGATCAAGATGCCGATGATGGCAATCACGACTAGCAATTCCACCAAGGTAAACGCGCGACGAGTTGAAGTCTTCAAGGTTTCACCCTTTCCGTGTTCGAGGAACGCAACAATACGATGGCCTCGCGGCCTTGGCGGGCCCGCCCGTGCGGATCGTCCGGGTAATCGGCCTGCACCCGCACCAACCGCCGCCCGGGCTGGCCGGCGACCGCTTCGA
>CAYYBU010000548.1:0-3281 GCA_964469945.1 uncultured Planctomycetaceae bacterium | reverse complement strand
ATGAAGTAGCAATCGCCCAGTTCGCCCTGCTGGACATCGGTGTACCTCGGTCCGCTGCCGAACAACGAGCCCGCCGCGGCGCTGTACGCGTAGCCGTCGGAGTTCGGATGATCGGTCCCCAGGAACCACTTATCGACCAACTCAATCAAGCGGCTGGCCGAACAGCCGGCGGCCAGGTTGCCCAGGGCTTGCCCCTGGTAGTGGGCGTTGGCCGCGTTGCCGTTGACCACGTCGCCGGCCAGCACCCGGACGTAGCCGGGCATGTCCAGTGTGGCGGCACAACTGAGAATTGTCTTCAGGTCGGCGTAGTCGGTGGCGCTGACGGTGCTGCCGACCGCGACGCTGTCGAGGATCCGGATCATGTCGTTACGACTGATCGAACCGTCGGCGTCGAGGCTCTGCACGAGGCCCGCCAAGGCCGGATCCTGGATGCCCAGGAACCCCGCGCTGGAGGCAATCATGGTGACAGTACTGGCGCCACGCAAGGCTCCACTGGTCGCGGTGACGGTGGCGCTGCCGGTGGCAGTGGGGGCGGTGAACAGGCCGGCCCCGCTGATGCGGCCCGCGCTGGCGGCCCAGGTGAAACTGGGCTGCACGATCATGGCGTTCTGGAATTGGTCCAATCCCCGGGCGGTGAACTGGTGGATCCCCCCGGCCGCCAGTTGCAGCGTCGACACGTCCAGGGCCACGCCGCTCATGGTCTGGTTCACTGTCACCGTGATGGTGCCGCTAGCGGCCAGTCCGCTGGCGTCGGCGATTTTCACTGTCAGGCCGTACACGCCCGCTTTGCTGAACGTGGCCACCGTGCCGGCGGCGGCACTGCTCCCGCTGGCGCTGAAGCTCGGCGATCGCGCGCCGCTGGGCAGCGTGGTGGCCGACCAAGTGTACGTCAGCGTCGAGGACAGCACGTTGCCGAACTGGTCGAGCCCCTCGGCCGCCAACTGTACGGTGGTGCCGGCGACCACCGCGGCCGCACCCGACGTGAACAGGACGCTGCTCAAGGCCGGCGTCACGGTCAGGTTGGTCGAGGCGCTGAGAACGTGGTGGTTGGCGTCGCTCAGCGTGGCCGTCACACCATAATTGCCCGCCCGGCTAAAGGTGGCCGTGGTGTTGCCGGCGGCACTGCTGCCGTTGGCGCTGAAACTGGGGGCCGCGGCGCCGCTGGGGACCGTGCTGGCCGACCAGGTGACAGTCACGGGCGCGGCCATCGCGGCGCCGAACTGATCGAGCCCTATGGCGGAGAACCGCTGGCCGGCGGCCTTGACGAGCGTGCCGCAACCTGGGGTAACGCACACCGCGGTGAAGGTCTGGGTTACGGTAACGGTCATGGTGCTGATGGCGGTGTGACCACTGGCGTCGGTGGCCCTCACCTCCAGGCCATAGACGCCGGCCTTACTGAAAGTGGCCGTAGTGTTGGCGGCGGCATTGTTGCCGCTGAGGCTGAAGATCGGCGCCCGCGCGCCGCTGGGCAACGTCGTGGCGAACCAGCTATAAGACAACGACGTGGACGACAAGGCATTGCCCGAACTGTTGAATCCTTGGGCGGCCAATTGCTCGGTGACGCCGCTGACCGTTGTGCCCGCGGCGGCCGTAATCGCGACGCTGGCAAGCGCCGTACTGGGGCTGCTGGCCAGGGTGTGGGTCGTGTTGACGGCGGCCATGACGCTCGGCGCCACGACCCGGGGCGCCGGTTGGCTCGATGCCGGCAGGAAGTCGCGCAGGGACGCATAGGAGGGCAGTAGATGCGCCGCGCTGAGCATCTCGCGCGATTCAAGCGATTCGGTTCGCAGCAGCCGATTACGGGTGATCTTCCGCCGGGGAAGGCCAAAACGGCGCGACGCCGAGTTCCTGCGCAGCATAGTGCGACTCCTGCTGGGACTGAAGCTGAAAAGAGAAACGAAGCGTGACGAGCAAGTGAGAAAAGGTGGACCCGTGCCACATCGAAGCATGGCCGGTCAAAGTAAACCTAGGTTTTTTTGTGCCGGTTGGCAAATCGGCGCAAAGAATCCGGCCTACAACCCACCACGCCGGGGGGTCTCTTGCCGTGGCATCGCGGCTAGAATTTCATCGGGAGCATCTATTCGTCAATCGCTTACAGGAAAGGAGGTGGACGATGTCCACCATGCCGGAAATGAACCCGCGGGGCGATCCCATGTGGTCGGAAGACGAGCCCCACGGCAAGGAGCAGTCCCATGCCGACCGTTGAAACCTGATAGCTGATCGCTGGCGGGCCGCCCTCACCCCCGGCCCCTCTCCCGCGAGCGGGCGAGGGGAGGGAGAGTCGGCAACGTGTTTGTTCCAGCTGTCGCCCCTCTCCTGCCGACCGCTGCGGTCGGACGGCGAGGGGAGGTGTTATGAAACGGTGCGGCGCACGCTTTTGGCCGCCTCGACCATGTTCCGCAACGAGGCCTGCACCTCCGGCCAGTTCCGCGTCTTCAGACCACAATCGGGGTTCACCCAAAGCTGATCCGGCTTGAGTAGTTCCAACGCCTTCCGCAGCCGGCCGATAATCTCTTCGACCTCGGGCACGCGCGGGCTGTGGATGTCGTACACGCCGGGCCCGATCTCGTTGGGATACTTGAACCGCGCGAAGGCCTGGAGCAACTCCATGTCGCTGCGCGAGGCCTCGATCGAGATCACGTCGGCGTCCAGCGCGGCGATGGCCTCGATGATGTGATTGAATTCCGCGTAGCACATGTGGGTGTGGATCTGCGTCCGATCGCTCACCCCGGCGGCGGTGAGGCGGAAAGCGTCGACCGCCCATTGCAGATACTCGGCCCATTGCCCGCGCCGCAGCGGCAAGCCCTCGCGCAGGGCCGGCTCGTCGATCTGGATCACGCCGATGCCGGCCGCTTCCAGGTCCATGACCTCGTCGCGCATGGCCAGGGCGATCTGCAGGGCCGTGTCGCGGCGCGGCTGATCGTCGCGCACGAACGACCATTGCAGGATCGTGATCGGCCCGGTGAGCATGCCTTTCATGGGCCGCTTGGTAAGCGACTGCGCACACTGGCTCCAGCGCACCGTCATGGGCCGCGGCCGGGCCACGTCGCCGTAAATCAGCGGCGGCTTCACGCAGCGCGTGCCGTAGCTCTGCACCCAGCCGTTGCGGGTGAAGGCGAAGCCGTCCAGTTGCTCGCCGAAATATTCCACCATGTCGTTGCGCTCGCACTCGCCGTGGACCAGCACGTCCAGGTCGATCTCCTCCTGGAAGCGCACGGTCCGCGCGATCTCCTGGCGGCAGAACTCGTCGTACTGGGCCGCCGTCCACTCCCCTTTCTTCA
>CAYYBU010000547.1:0-3281 GCA_964469945.1 uncultured Planctomycetaceae bacterium | reverse complement strand
CCGACTTCACTTCGCTTACCGGTGCGACCAACTCCGTCGGCACCAACACGATGGTCTACGTCAATCCGCGGGGCGCGGGCGACACCCTGGGCACCACGTACCTGGCCGCGGGCAGCTATCCGGTCAACCTGGTGTATTACCAGGCCGGCGGATCGGCGGAACTGGAATTCTACGGCGCCAAGGAGAGTAGCGCCGCGGGGGCGACCTCCTTCGACGCGAACTCCATTCTGGTGGGCGCCACGACCGCCACCACCGTCAGTGGCGGCACCAGCACCACCACCACGCCCCTGGCGGTCACAAGCTCTCCTATTGCAGGAGAAAGTGCCTCCAGTTCGCCGTTGTCCAACGCCATCCAGACGAACGTCTCCTCGACCGTCAAGGCGGCCATCGCCACGGCGGGCAAAACATCGCTCTATTCGCGGATCGCCTTCAGCGTCACCGCAGCCGAACTGGCTTCGTTGACGAGCCTGACCTTGCGGATGCAGTACGACTCGGGCTACGTCGCTTATTTGAACGGCGTGGAGATCGCCAGCAGCAATGCGCCGGCCTCGCCCACGTGGAACTCGGCGGCCTCGGAGTATCGCCTCAGCGCCGTGCAGGCCACGACCTACGAGGACGTCGACATCTCGTCGTACCTGAGCTTGCTGTCGACGACGACGCCCAACGTGTTGGCTGTGCAGACGCTCATGGCCACGCCCACCGACCAGGACCTGTTCGTGTCGCCGGCCATCTCGGAGATCTCCATTGCCCAGGCGGGCCTGCACTATTTTGCCGACGCCACTCCGGGAACGTATAACACGGCAAACACCTGGCAGCCCGACTTGACCTTCAGCGTGCAGCACGGATTTTTCAGCGCGCCGTTCCAGACGACGCTGACGACGACAACGCTGGGGGCAAGCATCTACTACACGACCGACAGTTCGACGCCCGCCCAGCAGGCGATCGGCAGCATCACGCATAGCGGCACCACGGCCACGGCAACCACCTCCAGCGCGGTCGCTTTCGTTAGCGGCGATACGGTTCGAATCGCCGGTGCGACTCCCGCGGTCTATGACGGTTCTTTCGTGATTACCGCCGTGACCGGGACCGACACCTTCACGTATAGCTTGCCCACGACGCCCTCCGCGAATGCGAGCGGAACGAGCATCACCGCCACGGACGGGACGCTCTACACGGGGCCGATCACCATCTCCACGACCACCGACCTCCGTGCGGTTTCGGTGGTTGCCGGCGGCCTGTCGGGCATCGTGTCGACCGAATCGTACATCTTCCCGGCTGCCGTGATCAATCAGCCGGCGGCGCCCAGCGGCTATCCCACCGTCTGGGGCGAAGACACCAACGGCAATCCCGAGCCGGCCGACTACGCGATGAATGCGCAGATCACGCAGAACTCGCTGTATTCGGCTGGCCTGGTGCAGGATTTGGAATCGATCCCCACGATCTCGATCACGACCGACGTGCCCAACATGTGGTCCGCGACCCAGAGTCAGACCACCAACAGCGGCATCTACACCAATGACGCGAACCTGCAGCAGATCGACGGCGTGTCGATGGTGGTGCCGGCCTCCTTCGAGTACTTCAACGCCAGCGGCTCGATCAGCGTCCAGCAAAACATGGGCTTGCAGATGGAAGGCGGCGTGGGACGCTATCCGCAATACGACAAGCACTCGTTCCGCATGGAATTCTCCTCCGATTACGGGCCGTCGTCGCTCAATTATCCGCTCTTTTCCGGCGACCCCGTCACCTCGTTCCAGAATATCGACCTGAAGTCCGCCTTCAACGACGGTTATACGTGGACCGGCTCGGGGAGTCCGGGCACGACGGGGGGAGACGCCGCGCAGTACATGCGCGATGTCTTCGCTTCCAATAGCATGTTGGCGATGGGCCGACTGTCGTTTTCCTCGCAGTACGTGGTGTTGTACATCGACGGCCTCTTCTGGGGCATCTACTACATGGTGGAACGCCCGGACGCCAATTTCGCGGCGAGCCACCTGGGCGGGACCGCTTCGGACTATGAGGCCAACAACGCCGGGCATGAAGTTGACGGCAGCGCCAGCAATCTACCCTATTGGAACGAACTCCAGAACCTGCCTACGTCGAGCCCCTACGCCACGACCTCGCTGGCCTTCTACGAGCAGGCCCAGGGCAACAACGCCTGGTTCCTCCAGAACGGCTACGGCACCACCAACTATACCGACCTGCTGGACACGACCGACTACATCGACTACATGTTGATGAACTTCTACGTCGGCAACACCGACTGGCCCTGGCACAACTTCTACGCGGCCATCAACACGGTGGATCCCGCCGGTTTCCAGTTCTTTCCCTGGGACGCCGAGATGTCGCTGGGCCTGGTCAACGGCGGCTTCAACAGCAACGTCGACGCCAACGTTCTGGGCATCAGCAACGGCGCGGTCAGTTACGGCAATGGCAACGGCGTGGCCACGCTGTACGCGGCGATGTTCAAGAACCCCGAGTTCGACCTGGCCTTCGCCGACCAGGCCCAGCAGTTCCTGTTCAATGGCGGCGCCTTGACTCCTGCGGCCTCGATCGCCCGCTACCAGACCCAGATCAACACGATTCAAGAGGCCATGGTTTTGGAATCGGCCCGCTGGGGCAACATCTCGACCAGCCCCGGCCCGATCCCCAACACGCAGGCGGCCTGGCTCAACACGGCCAACTGGATCACCGGCACGTACTTGCCGCAGCGAACCTCGATTCTCATCTCGCAGTTGCAGGCCGCCGGGCTTTATCCCACCATCGACGCGCCGGCGTTCTACGTCAACGGCGTCGGCGAGTACGGCGGGACGTTCAACGTGGGCAACCTGCTGACCATGTCCTGTGCGAATCTGCCGGCCGGCGCGGCGATCTACTACACGCTCGACGGCAGCGACCCGCGCTTGCTGGGCGGCGCCGTGAGCCTCGCCTCGGACGTCTTTCGGTACACGGGTCCCATCACGCTCACGCAGGGCGAGGAGGTGCGGGCGCGCGTCTACTCCGGCGGCGCCTGGAGCGCCATCGCCGAGGCCGAATTCCAGCCGAACCTGTCGTCGCTGCGGGTCACCGAAGTGATGTACGACCCCGCGGCGGCGACTGCTGCCGAGATCGCCGCCGGCTACACGAACGTCGATGGAAAAGAGGATTTCGAGTTCCTCGAAATCGAGAACGTCGGCGCCCAGACCTTGCCGTTGGAAGGGTTGCAAGTTTCCGGGGGAGTTTCGTTCACATTCCTCCAGTACGAAGGCAACCTCAGCAGCAAACCACTGCTCACGGTGGCGCCG
>CAYYBU010000546.1:0-3281 GCA_964469945.1 uncultured Planctomycetaceae bacterium | reverse complement strand
GGACAAAGCCAGCGGCGTGTGCTGGACGTCGAACCCGCTCAGACCGTGCTTTGGCGAGTTGCTGCTGCGCAATGGGAAACGGTCAGCCACCTGGCGGATCGACCGTTTCGACGACATCAAGGCGTCGTCGCAACAACTACGATTGGTGACCCGGCCGGTCGTGGAGGGCAGTCCCAGCGGAACGAGCGTGACCTTCACGGTCGAGCCAGTCCGAGAGCCGGACGGGCTGCGGCTGGCCTACTCGACGCAAGGCTCCAGTTCCTGGCAAGTGGTTTGCGTCCGTCTGCTAGACAACGCCTTGACCGTGACCGAAGAGGACCAGGGTCGCGTTTACGTGCCGCACCGGCTGGGAATCGAGCGGGCGGCCACCAAGGCTTTCCCCGGCAGCGAACAGTGGCGGACCTACGACGATCTTTCGATGGCCATGTGCGGGCTGGTCAAGCAGGGTTCGGCCTTGCTGGTAAACTGGGACTGCGTCGATACCCAGCTCCACGTAAACGGCTCCTGGTCGGATTGGTCGCTGGTTGCTGGTCGCCGGGCGTATGGCATTACTCTGGAAATGCAATCGCCGCAGGGGGTTTGTACCCTTCATCCCCTTGGCCGGGGCGACTACGTCCAGATCGCCCGGGCCTATCGGGCCGTGGCCAAGACGAAGGGCTGGCTGCAACCGTGGACGGAGAAACGCAAACGTTACCCCACGGTGGATCGGATCTTTGGCGCGGCGGACTTCAAGCCCTTCGTCCTCTCCCGTGTTTTGCCCAGTTCGCGGTTCAGCCCCGATAAGCGGGAACACGTCCATTTGGGATACACCTTCGATGAAGTGGCCCAGTGCGCCGAACACTGGCGCAACGACCTGGGCATTGACCGGGCTTTCGTGGTGCTTGCGGGGTGGATTCATCGGGGCTATGACGTGGGCCATCCCGATGTCCTGCCTGCGGCGTCGGAGTGCGGTGGAAATGACGGCCTGATCCAAGCTGCGCGGCGGATCAAAGCCTGCGGGTATCTGTTTGGACTACACGACAATTACCAGGACATGTACGAGGATGCCCCTTCCTGGGACCAGCAGTGGCTCAACAAGGACTCCCATGGCGTGGCCAAGCGGGGCGGCAACTGGAACGGCGGCCAGGCGTGGCAGGTCTGTGCGATCAAGCAGGTCGAACTGGCTGCGCGGCCCGCGACCAATCTGCCCAAGATCGCCCAGCTCTTTGCCCCCACCAGCTACTTCATCGACACGGTCTTTGCCTGCCCACTGGTTACCTGCGAAGACCCGGCGCACTCTATGACCCGGCAGGATGATCTGGCGTGGAAGTCGCGGCTGTGCCTGCTGGCCAAGCAGCATTTCGGCCTGTTCGGCAGCGAGGAAGGGCGCGAATGGGCCGTGCCCTGCGCCGATTACCTGGAAGGCATCTTCAGCCACCAAACCGACTCGCCGCCGGGGAGTGTGATTCCGCTTTTCCCCCTGGTCTACAGCGATTGCGTGCAGATCATGACCCATCAGGGGAACCGCATCGGGCCAGGCGACGAGAAGAAGGTGGCCGACCACATCCTCTTTGCCCAGATGCCGCTGCCGCGATTCGGGCCGCATCTCTATTGGAAGCAGGATCAAGGAGAGAAGATCGACTACCAACCGGCCGCGCGCCCGCAACGCACAGAGCTGTGGTCTCGCGGCGACGGCGGCTGGGGAGAGCGACTCTGCGCGGAGGACCGCGTAATCAAGAACACCTGGGAGGTACTCAGCCCCTTGAACCGGATCACCGCCGAACGGCCGCTTTCCAGCCATGAATTTCTCACGTCCGACCGCCTGGTACAGCGTACGCGGTTCGGCGACGCCACGATCACCGTGGCCTACGAAAAGGCCGCGCGCATCGGCGACAACGCCGTTCCCGCTTATGGGTTCATCATCGAAAGCCCCAGTTATGTGGCGTTTTGCGCGACCCGGTACAATGGACTCGACTACGCCGAGCCCGTGCTTTTCACCGTCCGTAGTCTCGACGGCAGGCCAATTAGCGGGTCCCCCAAGGTACGGATCTATCACGGCTTCGGCGACGGGCGAATCCGATTGCTGGGCAAGGAGTTCAACGTGGCGCGGGAAGATGTCGTGCGAGTGAAGCAGACTGGCGGTTCAGACCATTATCCTTTCTGACGCACGTTGGAGTTGCTGCCATGCCCGAACACCAGTTGGACCGCTACCGGGAATTTCTCAAGGACACGATCCGCCAGCAGATCGACTTCACTCAGACCGATCAGCACACGGGCGTGAAACTGCCGCCCCTGGAAAAGCCCTTCCCGGCCGACGCCAGGCGGCACGATCTGCCGCCACGCGGGAAATGGGCCGGAATCGGGGCCGTGGACCTGGCAACTGCCATGAGCAATCGCCAGAGCCACCGCAACTTCGGGCCCGAGCCGCTTACCCTGGATGAACTGTCATTCCTGCTGTGGGCCACCCAGGGAGTCCGACAACGGGTTGCTCCGGGCGCGGTGTTGCGCACGGTTCCATCCGCCGGTAATCGGCATGCCTTGGAAACCCATTTGGCGGTGTTGCGGGTTGGCGGTTTGGAGCCAGGCATCTACCGCTACCTGCCGCTGGAGCACCAACTGCTCGATCTGTTCCCCGAGGAGCAAATGCCACAGAAACTGACCGACGCCACGTTAGGGCAGGCATTTGTGGCCGAGGCGGCCGTGGTCTTCATCTGGACGACCATCCCGTACCGCATGGAGTGGCGGTACGGGATGGCCGCCCACAAGGTCATTGCCCTGGATGCCGGGCACGTTTGTCAGAACCTCTACCTGGCCTGTGAGGCGATTGGGGCGGGGACCTGCGCCGTGGCGGCCTACCACCAGCAACTCATGGACCGGCTGGTACAGGTGGACGGTCAGGAGGAATTCGTCATCTATCTGGCCCCGGTGGGAAAGGTCTAGGCGGCGCACATATCAGGAGACCGCCCATTCTCGCTTCCAGGCGGCACTTTTTCACGGCATTGCACGATATGTGACATAGGATTTCTTGGGGTAATCTCGCAAGAAGAAAACCCACCCGGCCTTGCGACCGAGTGGGTTCTCGTTATCCGCTTCCCAGATTTCAGGAGCCTGACGTTAGCCCTGCTGAATCGGGATATTCTTCACTTCGGGCTTCTTCTCCTCGGGCAGTTGCAGCTTGAAGGTCAGCGTCAGGATGCCGTCCTTCAACTCCGCCACGGGCTCGCCCTCGATGTTCTCCGGCAAGCGAAGCTGCCGCTTGAACGAACCGTAGGACAGTTCGCGGATGTGATACTGGTTCTCGC
>CAYYBU010000545.1:0-3284 GCA_964469945.1 uncultured Planctomycetaceae bacterium | reverse complement strand
GACGCCGAAAAGGCCGTTGGCAACGATGACTACCGAAAGATGGTCGATGGTTCTTGAGACGAATGGGTGCCAACAGGTTCCGGTGAAGCCCGATTTGCCGATCATTCCGGCGAAGTTCCGTGAAAACGCCGCGCTCGCATGCGCGATTCCCAAAGACGGCTTCGCAATATCGTAGTTTACGGTAGGCGAAATTCCCACCAGCCGTTGCCGTTGGCAGTTTACCGGGCAACCTGTTTTCACGAGAGAGACTTCCCATGAGCGACCGGATCGGAATCGTAATCGGCGGCGGAGATTGCCCCGGCTTGAACGCCGTGATCCGCGCCGTGGCTAAGGCAGCGACCAAACGCGGATGGGAGACGGTCGGATTTCTCGGCGGCTACGAAGGCATCCTTGAGCCACAGCAGTATCTCGCCTTGGATTACCAGAGAGTCGGCGGCTTGCTGACACGTGGCGGGACCATCCTGGGCACTGCCAACTCGGGTCGCTTCTCGGCCAAGGTCGGGCACGGCAACACTCGCCGCTTGCCCCAGGAACTCATCGACGGCGTGAAGGCGGGCATGGACAAGATGGACATTCGCGGTCTGGTTACGATCGGCGGCGACGGGTCGTTGAGCATCGCCCAGCAACTGTTCGAGGGCGGCGTGCCCTTGGTGGGAGTGCCCAAAACGATCGACAACGACCTCGAAGGCACCATGATGACCTTCGGTTTCGACTCGGCTGTGGCCTGTGCCACCGACGCCCTGGATCGACTGCACACGACGGCAGAGAGCCACAATCGCGTCATGTTGTTGGAAGTGATGGGTCGCTATGCCGGCTGGATCGCCCTCTACGCGGGAGTGGCTGGCGGCGGCGACGTGATCCTGATTCCGGAAATTCCCTTCGATTACGAGAGTATCTGCACGAAGATCCAGGAGCGGGAATCGCAAGGCAAGCATTTCACGTTGGTCGTGGTCGCGGAGGGTGCGCGCGAGAAGGACGGGGATTTCGTCACCTCCGCCGACCAGCCTGCCAACCGCGAAGCCCGCTTGGGCGGTATCGGTGCGGTGGTCGGGACGGAGATCGAGAAACGCACCGGCAAGGAATGCCGGGTATGCGTGCTAGGCCACCTGCAACGCGGCGGCAGTCCGACGAACTTCGATCGCGTGCTCTGCTCGATGTTCGGCGCCGCGGCCGTGGAACTGATCGCCGCAGGCGAATTCGGGCGGATGGTCGCGTACCAGGGCGCGAACGTCGGCTCGGTGCCGATCACCGACGCCATCGGCCGGCTGAAAACCGTCTTGCCATCGGGAAACCTGATACGTACCGCTCGGGCCCTGGGGATTTCCATGGGCGACTGGGGGGAAGCCGTAACGTCCGGCGAAAACGCCAACCTGTTCCAGCTTCACGAAGAAATCCAGACTCTTCTTCCGGTTCGGTCCTGACGAACCTGGTGACGTAACCACCATGCTCCGCAGCCAACCGTTCGCTCACTTGCTCCGCTCTTTGTCGCCCGATGACGAAACCAACGGCACGACAGCTCGGGACGGCAGCGGTGCCCTTGTCACCCAACTGCCGATATGCAATCCATCGGTCACTCGACCCTCTTGAAGTCGATGAATCCCTGCTCTACGTCGGTGCGCGTTAGTTGCACGCGAAGCCTATGTCCCACGTCGACACCCTCGGAACCCTGTACCAGTCTCCCTTCCACGGGCGGATCGAGAAGGCGGACCCACGTGCCCTTGGCAGCCGCGCCCGTGACGATGGCGTCGAACCGCTGCCCGATCCTCGAATCCAGCAGCATCGCCGCTGCCGACTTCCCGACCTGCCGCTCCACCTTCTTGGCGGCATCCTCCTCTTCGGTGCAGTGTTTCGCCAGCGCCTCCAGGTCGTCCTTGAGATAAGGAGCGGGTTGTCCGGCCAGCGCAGCCTTCAGCAGCCGTTGCGTAACAATATCCGGATAGCGGCGGTTGGGGGCGGTGGAATGGGCGTAGTCCGCCACCGCCAAACCAAAGTGCCCCGGGGGAGGAGCGTCTCCCGGACAGTCCGCGACATATTCGCCCGGTCCCATGAGCTTGATGACCGCGAGGGAAAGGTCAGGGAACCGCAGCGGATCGGCTGCCTTTTGCGTCACCAGGAACTCCTCCAACGGTCTCGGGTCCGGTGCGTCGGGGAGCTTGAAACCGTGCTGCCGGGCAATCTCGACGATCCCGTCCCATCGCTTCGGCGTGCGGACCACGCGCCGCAGGGAAGGGAACTTTCGCGAGGAGAGATAGCGGGCGGTCACGCCGTTGGCGGCGATCATGAAATCTGCAATCAGGTCCGTGGCGCGGTTGGGCTTCTCCGTTGCGAGCCCGCGGATCGCGTCGCCGTCGAAGATCGGTCTTGCCTCCAGGGACTCGAAGCTAAGGGCACCGTGGACCTGGCGGAGGTCTTTCATCCGTTGCGCTGCCTTGTCCTGGAGCCGCAAGTTCTCGTCGAGCCCAGGCACGGCGGCGACGGCTGCCGGTGCTGCTCCGCCTTCCAGCCATGCCGCCACGCTGTTGTAGGCGAGCTTCGCCTGGTTCCGGACACATGCCCGGTAGAGACTGGAGTCCTGGACAGAACCGTCCGCGCCGACCACCATCTCGACGATGATCGCCAGCCGGTCCGCATGGAAACCGAGGGAGGTGATGTCGGTGGACAGCTTTTCCGGAAGCATCGGGAAGATGGCAGCCGCCGTATAAACCGAGGTCGTGTTGTGCCGGGCATGAGCGTCGATCGCCGAACCGCTCCTGACAACCGCATCCACGTCAGCCACGGCAACCAGGACCTTGATATTGTCCCCCGGCATCGCCTCGACGACGGTAAGCTGGTCGAGGTCGCGGGAGTCGTCATTGTCGATGGAAGCCCACAGGAGGTCCCTGAGGTCGCGGACTTGACCATCGCTGGTTGTTGCGAAGGGCTGAATCCTGGCGAGTTCGGCGATCGCTTCGGCAGGAAAGTCGGGGAGCAATCCTCGTTCGACCATCACCCTCCGGGCGATTCGCTGCAAGACTACACGGGGCTGTTCGCCAGTCGCATTCATCGGATTCTCCTCTCGCCTTCAGTATCCCTCTATTCCTCGGTTTTCGTGGCTGGGTGCCCGCCGCCGGGCTTCGCCGGGAGCACCCGAAGGGTCTCGATTCGATGCCGCTCGACATCGGTGTGGAACTTGATGGTGACCCGGTCTCCCTTTTTCAGGGCCTTCAGCCTGGCCACCATGTTCCCGGGAGGCCAACTGATCGCGTAGCCATCCAGCGGCCCGTTCTTGGGTTTCACGGCAACCC
>CAYYBU010000544.1:0-3289 GCA_964469945.1 uncultured Planctomycetaceae bacterium | reverse complement strand
TTCGACGACATGATCAGCACGGGCGGCTCGATTTGCGGGGCCGCCCGGGTGATGCACGAAGCCGGGGCCAAACGGATTTTTCTGGCTGCCACGCATGGCCTGCTGGTCGGCGGCGCCATGAAGCGGTTGGAAGAGGCGCCGATCGAAGCCCTGGTCGTTACCGACTCGATTCCTCTGCCGTTGGAAAAAGCCACTTCCCGGATCACGGTCCTGAGCGTGGCCCCCTTGTTGGGCGAGGCGATCAAACGCATCCACTGGAATGAGTCGGTGAGCGTGTTGTTCAAGTAATCGCAAAATTCTTCCCGCCTGGGCTTGAAATTCTCGGCGAAACGGCGAGAATAGCTAGATTCGCCCCAGGACGCGGCAGATCGTCGTCGGCAGCGGCGGCCAGCGCCGTCGCGGAATAATCGCCGCAACTTGCACAAACCAAAGTGTTTAGATCGATAGGATTTCGAGGATACCCATGGCGGAACAGCTCAACGTCGTCGCTCGGCCCACGCGGGGAAAACACCAAAGCCGTCGGCTTCGCCAGACGGGAAACATCCCCGCCGTCTTGTATGGCCACGGCTTGGAACCGGTCGCCCTGGCGGTCGGCGCCGAACAATTGGACACCACTTTGCGGCACGGCAGCCGGCTGGTCGACCTGACCGGTGCGGTGAGCGAATCGGCTTTCATTCGCGAGTTGCAGTGGGATACCTGGGGAACGCACGTCGTCCACGTCGATTTCACCCGTATTTCCGCGGATGAAATGGTGCGGGTGGAATTGACGGTTGAGCTTCGCGGCGAGGCCCCGGGCGTGAAAGAGGGCGGCGTGGTCGAGCAACTGGTCCACCAGGTCGAGTTGGAATGCCCGGCGGGCAACATCCCCGACAAGCTGCATGTGAACATCAACCATCTGAAGCTCAACGACGCGATCCTGTTGGGAACGCTGGAGCTGCCGGAAAAAGCCAAGATCATCGGCGATCCCGAAGCGATCGTGGTTCATTGCATCGTGCCGGTCGAGAAGCCGGAGGAAGAGGGTGGCGAGGGCGCACCCGCCGAACCGGAAGTCATTGGCGCCAAGCCGGAGGAAGAGACGGAGGAGAGCTAAATCACCTGCCCTATTGGCGGTGTAGCCATGAAACTCGTGGTGGGACTGGGCAATCCGGGCCGCCGTTATCAGCAGACACGGCACAACATCGGTTGGGCCGTCCTGGGCGAGTTGGCCGGCCGCTTTGGCACGGGCAGCGCCAAGCCGCGGTTTCAAGGCGAGGTGGTCGAGGCAGACCTGCAAGGGCAAAAGGCACTGTTGTTGACCCCCTGGACGTATATGAACTTGAGTGGCGCCAGCGTGCTGGCCGCCCGTGATTTTTACAAGATACCGAACGAAGACCTGTTGGTGGTGTGTGACGACCTGAACCTGCCGGTGGCGAAACTGCGGTTGCGTGCCAGTGGGTCGGCCGGCGGCCAGAAGGGGCTGGACGACATCATCCGCCGCCTGGGCAGCGACGAGTTTGCTCGCTTGCGGATCGGCATCGGTGCGCCGCCGCCAGGTTGGGACTGGGCCCGTTATGTGCTCGGCAAGTTCGGCCAGGAAGAAATCGTTGACGTGGAGATGGCTGTCGCCCGCGCAGCCGAAGCCGTGGTGGTGTGGGCCCGCGAGGGCATCCATGTCTCCATGAATCGCTATAATTCAATTACGAAAAGCCCTGAGGAGTGAAGTCGTGGCTGACAACGTCTATGAAGGCATGTTCATTCTGGACTCGAATCGCTATGGGCACGATCCGGAAGCGGTTTCTGGCCAGGTTGACGGGACGATCCAGAAGCTGGGCGGCGAAATCCTCGTCAGCCGGCTCTGGGAAGAACGCCGTTTGGCCTACCCCATCAAGGCCCATCGCAAGGGAACCTATTGGCTCACCTATTTCCGGCTGGCTGCCGACCAGTTGACGACCCTGAAGCGAGAATTCCAAATCAACGACAACGTCTTGCGGGTTTTGTTCCTCAAGGTCGATCCACGCATCGTCGACGCCCTGGTGACGCACGCCAAGACGGCCCCGGTGGGCGGGACGCGCGTGGAAGAGGCCCCGGCCGCCCCCGCCGTCATCGCCGGCGTGGATCCGGCCGAGTTGGTCGTCCCGGAGTTTGACGAAGAAGAGTAGGGAAGAAGAGCAGGAAGGAGGTGCGGCCATGGCCAGTTATAACCGCGTTATCCTGTTGGGAAACCTCACTCGGGATCCGGAGTTGCGATACATTCCCAGCGGTACGGCCGTGACGGAAATTGGCTTGGCCGTGAGCGACCGTCGCAAAGGCCCCAACGGTGATTGGATCGAGGAAACCACCTTCGTCGACGTCACCCTTTGGGCGCGGACGGCGGAGGTCGCCAGCGAGTATCTGACCAAGGGCTCGCCCGTGCTAATCGAGGGCCGGCTAAAGCTGGATACCTGGGAGACCAATGACGGCCAGAAGCGTTCCAAACTGAGGGTCGTGGGCGAGCGGATGCAGATGTTGGGGGCTCGCGGTGGCGGCGGCGGCGCCCCTGGAGCCGGGCAGGGTCGTCCTGCTGCGGCACGCCCCGCAGCGAACCGGCAGCCACAAGTCGACGCACCGCCGCCCGACGATGAATATGCCGATCTTCCCCCGCCCGGCGCCTCCGGCGGCGATGATATCCCGTTTTAGTATCCAAAAAACGTTCTAGACCAAGAAAAAATAGAGTTCTCGTTATGCCTAAAACCAGCAATCAGCCCCACGTTCCCCACCGTAGCAAGCGGCTTCCCAAGGCTCCTAATGGGGGTATCGAACTGTTGTTGATCCAGGCGGTCGAGCACCTCGGCAAGCAGGGCGACGTGGTGTCGGTCCGGCCCGGCTATGCCATGAACTATCTGCTGCCGCAGGGCTTGGCGACCATTGCCAATGAACATCACAAGCGGATGGTCGAGAAGCATCGGGCGCAGTTGGAGCAGATCGAGAAGACTCGTCTGGCCGGCCTCCGTTCCTTGGCGGAAGAGCTTGGGCGGCAAAGCGTTACGATCGAAGCTAACGCCAACGACGAGGGCCACCTGTACGGCTCGGTGGTGGCGATCGACATCGTCAACGCCCTCAAACGCAGCAAGATCACCATCGCTCAGGACCAGGTCCGCCTGACCGGTCCGCTGAAGGAACTGGGGCTCTATACCATCAAGATCCACCTCGGCCAGGAGGTCGAGGGCGACTTGAAGGTCTGGGTGGTGCCATCGGTCTCCGAGGAAGGCGTGGAAGGGAAAGCGTCCTCGTAGTTCTACTGTGCAAGTTCGGCAGTCGGAAATGGGGACTG
>CAYYBU010000543.1:0-3290 GCA_964469945.1 uncultured Planctomycetaceae bacterium | reverse complement strand
GGGCCAGCAGCGGCAAGGACGAATCAGGCCTATTGCTTATTGTAATAACTGTAATTTCTTGCTACGCTGAGCAGTTGGGGGATCGTCGATCGCCCGTGGTCTTCGCCGTCGAAATGGGTCGCAGTGGCCGACGCGGTTTTCGGACAACTTGAATAAGGAGCGGATGGATGAGAAGCGGCAGGTCTTTAGCAACTGGCGTGACGACGTTGCTGTTTGTCGCCTCGCTGGCCTTGGCACAACAACCGGGGACTCCGGCGACCGATCCGGCGCCGTGGCACGTTTCCCAGGTAACCAAACACAACAGTCCGCGGGGCGAGGTGGCCGGGGCCACCGAAGCCGGCCCGCAGGAGTACATGCACATTGCCGTGCGCTTCAATGTGCCCTCCAATGCGGAGAAGAAACACAAGTTCCGCGTCGTCAACGAACGCGGCGACGAAGTCGGCGAGTTGTGGGGCTGGAACGACGGCCGCTCGCTGGTCATCTTCAAGGGAAATTGGGCCAGCCTGGTGGGCCTCTATCTGGATGGCATCGGCCATCGCGAGCCGCTGTTCACCACGGCCGCGATCCCGACGCAGATCGTCCGGACCGCGCCGGAACCGCAACATTTTGTGCATCGCGATACGCCCACCTATGTCGAGCCTCCCCGCGACGTGATCGTGCGCGATGATCCGGGCTACGTAGTGGAGCCGCGACGCGTGGTCGTGGATGAGCCGCGACGCGTGATCGTGGAGGATCGGGACCATGTTGTCGTGGATGACGTTCGACCCGACGTGGTTGTTGGAGGGCACGACGACGTAGTGGTCGGTGGCGGCGGCGCTGGTGTCGTCGTTGGCGGCGGCGGTGGCGGCGTGACTCATGTGGGCGGCGGTGGTGGCGGCCCAAGTAATGTCAACGTGACTGTCAACGGTGGCGGCGGCGCAGGCTCGGGTTCAGGTTCGGGTGCCGGCAGCGCTGCCGGTGGCGATACCAATGTGAGCGTCAACGCTCCCGGCTCCGGTTCCGGCGATGGTTCGGGATCCGGCAGCGGTTCGGGTGCCGGCGATGCCTCCGGCTCGGGCAGCGGCTCCGGCGATACCAACGTAAACGTCAATGCCCCCGGCGCCGGCGACGGGTCGGGCTCGGGTTCCGGCGACGGCTCGGGCAGCGGTTCGGGCTCCGGCGATCCGGTATTGGGCGACACGCCCACACCGACGCCGACCCAAGGACCCACGGCCGGTACGGATGGTGGCACTGGCGACAGCCCTGCGGCCGATGCGTCCGGTCCGGACAGTGGTACCGGCGATGGCAGCGGCAGTGGCGATGGCAGCGGGCCTGCCGGTCCCACGACCAACGTTAATATTGACTTGGGCCCAGGACCGGGACCAGGACCGGGCCCAGGACCGGGGCCAGGACCGGGACCAGGACCGGGACCGGGGCCAGGACCGGGGCCAGGACCAGGACCGGGGCCAGGACCGGGGCCAGGACCAGGGCCAGGGCCAGGACCGGGGCCAGGACCGGGGGATTACTACCCGGATCAGCCCGCGCCGACCCAACAACATGCGATGATTCCGTTGCCCAAGATCGAGAAGCCCGCGCCGTCGTTCGTGCTCTACATCGCGACGGGCACGGAGACTTCGCCGGGCATGGTGTATCAGAACGATGAGAACGGCCGCGTGATGGGCAAAGTGCCCACGCCGTTCACGCCGGCCGGCATGGCCTTGCATCGCGATCATGGTTTGATTTTGGCGATGCCCCGCGATGGCGGCCGGATCATGGAGATCGACGATACGGGCAAGCTGAATATGCTGTTGGAAAAGGATCCCACGTTGCTTCACCCGGTGGATGTGGGCGTTGCCGGCAAGTCGGACACCATCGTGGTGGCCGACAACATCAAGAATGTCTTGGCGGCGACTACCTCGGGTGGCACGAAGCCGAAGATTTATCAGGAGTTCAAGGGCCAGAAATGGACCTCCCAGGCCATGTCGGTGGCCGTGACCAACGACAAGCACGTGATTTTCAGTACCGATGGCGAGCCGGGTGTTTATCGCTATGCGGGCGACGATCATTCGGCCAACGCCAAGCCCTTGCTGCCGGCCTTCGGCGGCGTGGCGGCGGATCCCAATTCGCTCCGCTGGGCGGCGGCCCAGGAGCCCAACCTCGTCTATATTTACGAGGGCGATCAGGAGATCAAGAAGCTCCGTCTGCCGGCCGGCAAGACCTTGTATCGCAACGGCCTGTTGTCGTTCTCGCCCGCCGGTTCGATTTGCGTGGCGGTACGGGATAGCGACAAGCCGACCGACGAGGTCTGGTTGTTGATGTACAACATCGAAAAGGACGAAATCCGCAGTCTGTTCCCCTGGAAGGGCGACCAGATGACCGACTTCGTGGTTGGCCCACGGATGTTGTGGAACCGGAATTCGCCCAGCGGTTATAAGAGCACCTTCTGAGCCTCCTTGGGCTCGTGCTCCGACAATTGGGTCAAAATGACTCCGAGCCTGCCCGTCCGCGGCAGGCTCGGAGTCGTGCGTTGACGGCACACGGCGTGTGCCTGTTACATTCAGGGATGCGGCGATGCGATTGCGAGTGACGGGCTGGTTATTCGTGATGGGACTGGCAGCGGCGGCCACGCCGGCGCGGGGCCAAGGCACCGCGGTCCAATTGCCCACTTTTTCCTTCTTCAACGTGAGCACGACCGTGTCGGTTCCCGACGGCGGCAGTGCCTTCTTGGGCGGCGTGAATCGGTCCGCGGAAGGAAGAAACGAGTTCGGCGTGCCTGGGCTCCCGTTTCCGCCCTTCCGCAATACTTCCATCGGCCGCGATAGCAGTGCCTCGGGCATGCGCGTCACGGCGACGATTCACGACTTCGACGCGATGGAGGCAGCAATCTTGGGCCAATCGCCCGATGCCTTCGCGCAAAGCCACCAGGGCGGTTTGACGCCCGGGTCGCTGGCGGGCAGCACGTTGCCACTACGCAGTCCGCTCTCCTTGGCCGGGAGTTGGGCGCCCAAGACGGTGGTCGAGATTCCGGCCACTGCCAGCGCAGGCGCGGCGGTCGATGGTGCGGCGTCCACGGCGCTGGAGGATGCGGCGGCCCGGCGGGTGGCACAGCGTCAGTTCCGCGCCGACGAAGCAGAGAGATATTTCGAGCACGCCCGGCAGGCCGAGGCCGATGGCAAGCCGAGCGTGGCGCGCATTTACTACCAGATGGTCGCGCGCCGCGCATCGGGAGACCTGAAGACCCAAGCGCTGGCCCGGCTCGAGATGATCCAGAACGCTCGGGCGACGACCAAGGTTGTGGAGAACGGCCCGTG
>CAYYBU010000542.1:0-3296 GCA_964469945.1 uncultured Planctomycetaceae bacterium | reverse complement strand
GCCGGCGAGGTGCCGGCGAGCCCGGAGGAATGTCTGGACGCGGCCGTGAGCGAAGTCCTGTAGGGAACGCTCTCCGTGGCGTTCCGTGCGTTAGCGTATCCGGCACACTCCGTGTGCCGTTGGCCAGCGGCACACGGAGTGTGCCGGATACGTTGGAATGCCACCGGGGGCGTTCCCTACATGCTTCCCTCTCCGGTTTACGCGAGAGGGGAGTTGAGCAGCCAATGTGCGAAGACAGGTTATGCCAGTAACAGCTTGCCACACGCTTTGTGCCCGCTATCTGTTCCCGGTCGCGGCCGCGCCGTTGGCCGGCGGCACGCTCACCATCGAGGCGGGGCGGATTGTGGCCGTCGGCGCGCCGCTGCGCGATGGACCGGTCGAGGACCTCGGCAACGTGGCCATCGTGCCGGGCCTGGTCAACGCCCATACGCATCTGGATTTCAGCGACCTGCCGGTACCGCTAGGCCATCAGGGGATATCGTTGGCTGACTGGATCGGCGAGGTGATGGCCTTTCGCATGGGGACGGCCGCCGGCGGCCGGCAACCGGTCGCGATGGGTCTGCAAGAGTGCGCCCGCTCGGGCACGACGGCCGTGGGGGACATCGCGCAGCCGGGCTGGCCGGCGGCGGCCTTCGAGCAGGCCGTGCTGGATGGCATCGTGTTTCAAGAACTGATCGGGCCGACGACTCCGCGGGCAGCGGCGGCCCTGAAACTGGCCGGGCAACATCTGGCGGCCGCCCGGGGTGCGGGCCGCTGGTGCGCCGGCCTGAGCCCGCACGCACCCTACAGCGTCCACCCGGACTTGCTTGCCGGCGCCGTGGCGCTCTCCGCGGCCGCGTGTGTGCCGTTGGCGTTTCATCTGGCCGAGTCGCGCGAGGAACTGGAGTTGCTGCGATCCGGCAGTGGCCCCTTACGCGATCTGCTCGAAACCCTGGGGGCGTGGGAGGCGGCGGCGCTGCGGCCCGGCCGGCGGCCCTTGGACTTCCTCCGCGTGCTCGCGCGGGCGCACCACACGTTGGTGATTCATGGCAATTACCTGGATGACGAGGAGATCGGTTTTCTGGCCGAACAGGCCGCACACATGGCGGTCGTATATTGTCCGCGCACGCACGACTGGTTCGGCCATGCGCGCTACCCGCTGGAGAAGTTGCTCGCCGCCGGCGTGACCGTAGCCCTGGGGACCGACAGCCGGGCCTCCGCGCCCGATCTGAGCCTGTTGGCCGAGATGCGGCTGGTGGCCGCCCGCTATCCGGCCGTGCGGCCGGAGATCGTGCTGGAACTGGGGACGTTGCGGGCGGCGGCGGCCCTGGGACTGGCCGGCGAGATGGGCAGCCTGGAGCCCGGCAAATGGGCCAACCTGGCGGTGGTTGCCCTGCCGGAGCAGGACGCGGCCGATCCCCACGAGTTATTGTTCGATTCCGATCGGCCGGTGGTCGGGACGTATTATCGCGGTAAGGTAGTAGGCACACGCCGTGTGCCGTAAAATACCGACGGCACACGGCGTGTGCCTACTACATTGCGAGAGTCCCAACATGCCGCAGACGCCCGCTTCCGACGCTTGGTTTCTCACCGGTCCCACGGCCGCGGGCAAGAGTGCCGTGGGCGTGGAGTTGGCGCGGCGGATCGGCGCCGAAATCATTTCCATGGACTCGATGGCGTTGTACCGCGGCATGGACATCGGCACGGCCAAGCCCAGCGGCCAGCAGCGCGACGCAGTGCCCCATCACCTGGTTGACGTGCTGGAGCCGCGGGAAGAATATAGCTTGGCCCAGTATGTGGGGGCGGCCTGCCGGGCGGTGGCCGAGATTCGCGGCCGGGGGCGGCAGGTGTTGTTCGTGGGCGGCACGCCGCTTTACCTGAAGGGGCTGCTGCGCGGCATTTTCCAAGGTCCACCAGCCGATTGGGAATTGCGGCAGCGGCTGGAGGAGGAAGCCCGGCGGCACGGCTCCGCGGCGCTGCACGGCCGGCTGGCCGAGGTGGACGCCGCGGCGGCCGCGCGGCTGCATCCCAACGACACGCGGCGACTGATCCGCGCGCTAGAGGTCTTCGAGAAGACCGGGCAACCGATCAGCCGGCTTCAGCAGCAATTCGACGAGGGGCGGACGGCCGAGCAATGCCGCGTCTTCGTGCTCGACTGGCCGCGCGGGGAACTGGCCGCCCGCATCGACCGCCGCGTCGAGCAGATGTTTGCCGCCGGCCTGGTCGAGGAGGTGCGCGGTCTGCTGGCCGGGCCGGCGCCGCTGAGCAAGACGGCCCGGCAGGCCGTCGGCTATCGCGAAGTGATCGAGCACGTGGAAGGCCGCTGCGGACTGGCCGAGACGATTGCGCTGGTCGGACTTCACACCCGGCAACTCGCCAAGCGGCAAGGGACCTGGTTTCGCAGTTTGAGCGAGTGCCGTTCGGTGTCGGTTTCGGGCGCGATCGACGCGCTGGGGGTGGTCGCCCGGATCGTCGGGGAAGGGTAATGTAGTAGGCACACGCCGTGTGCCGTCCGTCAATTACGGCACACGGCGTGTGCCGGATACATTGCTACGACGCCGGCTTGGGCGGTTTCTGGTCGGCGGTGGCGGCCGTGGAGCCGTCGACCGGCGTCACCAGCGCATTGAGGGCCTCGCTCAGCCGTCCCAATCCCCCGGCGGCCGGGTCGGCGACGAACAGATAATCGCCGGCGCGCATTGGGTAATCGGTGGCGCTCTTGTCGCCGTGGGTAATGCCCTTCCAATCCACGGTCAGCACCTGGTCCTGGCCCGGTTTGTCGGGGTTGGGCCGCGCGATCCAGATACGCTTGTTGGCCAGCGGCGGGCTGCCCTTCAAGGCGTCCTTGACGGTGATGTTGTCTTTCAGCGGCACGCGGACCACTTTCCGCGCCGCACCGTCGACCACTCTCACCATGTAGAACTCGTAGGGCAGCAAGTCGATCGTCTGCACCGCATAGGAAATGGCCAGGGCGTTGCGGACGGCTTGCCGGGCCTCGTCCAGCGTCTTGCCGCCCACTTGCACGCGGCCCTCGCTGGAAAGCTGGATGGAACCATCGGCCGCCACCTGGTAGATGCCGTTGATCGAGGCCGTCGGTTCGTCGGGCAGCCGCAATTGCAACACGTCGAAGATCTTGATGGGCTCGCGGGCCTGTGCCGCACGGACCTGCTCGCGTGGCGGCTCCACCGTCGGCAGCGCCTTTTTCTGGGTAAACGGCCCGGCGCAACCGGTCGCCAATAATGCAAAACAGCACAACGGCACCACCACGGAAGCTATCCGGCGAGTGAGCGGCATGGCCGGTCCTTTCGATCAGAATAGGG
>CAYYBU010000541.1:0-3298 GCA_964469945.1 uncultured Planctomycetaceae bacterium | reverse complement strand
GCGGCCGGCGCTGGGAAAGTTCATCGCGTATGGTCATCGGTGGCATCCTTGCAGAAGTGGTTCGAGGGCCGCTCAGCGGGTCGTCGGCGCATCGTCCGAATACCAGGGGAGCCAGCTCAACAACGACGATTTCTTGGCCGGCGCCGGCGGGGCATCGGCCGGGGCTGCGGGCGGTGTAACCACGTACGCCGGCGCCAGGGGTTGGTATGCCGGCAGCGGCTGCTGCGCCGCGAGGCCGCCGCTCTGAGGCAAGGGCCGCGTCACGACATACGCCGGCGTTGGGGGTTGGTATGCCGGCGCGAGCGATTGGTACGCTGGCGGCGGCGCTTGGAAGGCCGGCACGGGCTGCCGCGTCGCCAGCGTGGTGGGCTGCGCCGGCACCGTTCGGGGTGGATTGGTCGAATCGCCCATCGTCTCCGCGAAGCCGCGCGGATCGATCCACTGCACCAGGCCGTTGGCCGAAGTCTGCCGCGCCCGCAGTTGCGCCACTTCGCGGGCGTGGGTCAATTCGGCCTGCTGCCGCGCTTGATCGGCCAGCCGCGGCTGTCCCAGGTGTCGATAGACGACCGCCAGGTTGTTCAAGGTGGTCGATTGCCGCGAAATAAGGAGACTATGTTCCAGTGCCGAACGGGCTTCGCTATAGTAGCCCCCCTGAGCCAACAGGGCGCCGAGGTCGTTGGCCGCCATGTAGTTGCGCGGTAAGACCAGCAGGGCGGCTTGATAGTAGACCATCGCTTTGGGTTCCGCGGCCGGCAACTCCAGGGTTTTTTGCCGCGACCCCACGGCGTGCAGTTTACCCAGGGCATACAGTGCCATCGAACCGGCCACCTCGTGGCCCGCCGACAGGCTCAATTGCTCCTGGGCGAAGGTGAAGTAGGACTTCAGCGCGACCAAGGGGAGGAGGTTTTCCGCCGGGGCATTCTTCAGCACGGGCGTGCGGTGGCTGGCAATGATGGCGGGCAGATCCAGGTCGGCCTCCAATTTCCCGCCCGTGGGCAGGAAGTCCTGGGCCTCCTTCATGGCCGTCAGCCCGGCACTGAGGGCCCGGCTATGGGCCGTCGTGCGGCGTTCCGCGTCCAGTCCTTGGGCGACCAGCCGCAGGGCGGCCACGAAGTCGGCGCGGGCGGCAAAATAGGCTTCGCGATTGGCCATCTCGAAACCGTGGAGGATCTGTTGGTCGGCCTGGCGGGCCGTTTTTTCCAATTGCTCGCTGCGCGTTGCGGGCGGTTCCACCGGCAGCAGTAGCGATCCGGACGGCTGTGCCAGGGTTCGCGGCAATTCGCGCACCGTCGCGGGCGGCTCCTGAACGGGAGGCTTGGCACCGGGAGTATTGGTCGCGTGCGGCGCGGCGATGGCGGGCGGCCGGTTCAGGTCCGGGCTTTGCGCGGGGGCCATCAGGGCCGGCCCATTGGCATCGGGCGCGGCATCCGGCCCATTGCCTGCGGCGGGAAACGCCGTGGCGGGAAACGCCGTGGCGGGAAACGCCGTGGCGAGGATCGTCGGATCGCTCTTGCGCCGCGGCGACAACTGGAGCAGGTCCTTGGCGATGGGAAGCAAGCTCGGACGTGCCGGCGCGGCGGCGGCCGTAAGCGTGGCCGGAGGCGACAGCGGAACTGCCGCGGGCGGTGGGGCCGTCTTTGCAACCGGCAGCGTGGTATTCGATCGCAAGGCGAGCCAAGGGAGGCTGGCCAACGCCAGACCCAGCAGCGGCACTAGCAGCCGCAGGGGGAGCATCCGAGTGAGGCGATCCATCGTTGGTCCCTGACAAAAGCCATTGACAGCGCTGCATCCGGCTCCATCCGGACACTTCTTGTCGTTAGGAATCGACCGGTTTTTCCGATCAGCATGAGAGAAACGGTTAAGCCTAGCGGGGGCTCCGCAGACATGGGCGGAACAACCGTTACAAACGTTCCCACCCGAACGGCGCACTTGTTGCCGGCGTTACAATCGGCATATTCGTTTTGCACGGACGCGCTGCGGCGGGCGCCACTTGACATCGCGGCCGGGGAGCCGATAAGCTGGCCCCATGCTGTTATTCAAAAAACGCTTTCTAGCGGCCATCCGCGAAGGCCAGAAGACACAGACGATCCGTCTTTGGAAGCACCGCCACATGCGCGCCGGCCAGCGAAGCTATATTCCCGGGGCAGGCTACATTCGCGTGACGGCCGTCGACGAGGTGCGGCTGGAAGAGTTGACCGACGCCGACGCCCGCCCCGACGGCTTCGAGACGGCCGCGTTGTTGCGCGGCGAAATCGCCCTGCTCTATCCCCAGCAACTAGCGGCCGGATATCGGGCCTATCGCATCGCCTTCGAACTGCTGCCACCGGAAGAACAGCACAAGTAAGGGCGCGCGGAAAAAGGGGACTGGCTCCGTGGCACGAGCTCGCTTGGCATTGGGAGAGACGTCGCAGCCACGGTGCCTGTCCCCCTTTTTCCGCTTGGCGTGACGCAGGTCGGGGAAAGGGGACAGGCACCGTCGCCGCAAACCGTTTTGGTAATGCTGGCCGATCGAGGCGACGGAGCCAGTCCCCTTTCCCCTGTTCTCACAGTTGCAGCATGTCGAACAGGGCGTGGGCGACGGCCTGCGGGTTCCGCGAGATGACCACGGCCAAGAATGCCAGCAGGAAGACGCCCATGCTGAGCAGGCTGATGCCGCGGGGATTGCGACGCCCCTCGACTTGGGCCAGGGCCGCGGCCAGGGCTGACTCCAGCCGCCGCCAGCCGGCGTCGTTCTGCCGCGATCCGGCCGCGCTCAGGGCCACGTTGCGCATGGCGCTCTGACTATCGACTTGCAATTGTACGCCCAGGGCAGGCAGCGCCAGGCAGTCGCCGGCCCAACGGGCGCCAGGATCCAGCCGGTCCACGGTCTCCGCCAGTATGGGACGCAACTGGTCGGCCGAGATGTTGTAGATGATCAGCCGCGGCCGCAACGACAACAGCACCAACACCAGCAACAGGCCGTACAGCGCGACATAGGCCCCCAGCAGCATGGCCCCACCGGACGGTCCGAAACGGGCCAACGCGCTGGCGGGAAAGAACAGTTCCACCGGGCCCACGATCACCAGCCCGGAAACGGCCAGCCCCAGGGCCGCCGCATCGCGCGTGCCGGAAACCAGAAAGGATCGCCGCGACAGGTTCAGCGCCCCCAGCAACAACAAATAAATGGCCACCGGCCCCACGGCCAGGCACAAACGGAACGGTTCCATCGGACAGACTCCCCCCTTAGGGCCGGCCGAAGAACAGCTTCCGTACTCCTCACGCTCCGTCGTGATGCAATTCCTCACGACGGAGCGTGAGG
>CAYYBU010000540.1:0-3300 GCA_964469945.1 uncultured Planctomycetaceae bacterium | reverse complement strand
CGGGTGAATACGTGGCAAGCATATCCACCGATCCCAAGGGCAATCGACGAATCCTCTTCTCGGGCCCCAACCGCAAACGTAAAATCATCTATTTGGGCGGGGTGCCGATGAAGACGGCGCGGACCGTCAAGGTGCATGTGGAGAACTTGGCGGCTGCGGTGCTGGGCGGACATGCCCCGGACCCGGACACGTCGGCGTGGATAGGTAGTCGCGATGACGTGATGTATGGCAAGCTGGTTGCGGCCGGACTGGTTGCGGCGCGGGAAACGACTGCCGACGATGGCAAGCCGGACGGCATCACCCTGGCAGCCTTCATCGACCAATACATCACGGCCCGGCAGATTCAGAAGCCGAACACGCTGAAGAACTACAACGCCACGAAGCGGGCCCTGCTGGACTTCTTCGGGAAAGAACGATTGTTGGCCGAGATTACCGCGGGCGACTGCGATGATTGGCGGTCGCATCAGGTGGCCCTCGGGCTGGCCCTGGCAACCATCGGCCGGACGGTGAAGCGGGCGCGGCAATTCTTCCGCGCGGCGGTCCGCAAGAAGATCATCGCAGAAAGTCCTATGGCCGATGTGAAGGCGGCCCCCCAAGACAACCAGACCCGAGCGTATTTTGTCACCGTGGGGGATGTAGATAAGATCATTGCGGCCTGCCCGGATGCCGAGTGGCGTTTGATTGTGGCCCTGGCACGCTACGGTGGGCTGCGGACGCCCTCGGAGACGTTTGCCTTGACGTGGGGCTGCGTCGATTGGGAACGGGGCAGGGTTCGCATCCTGAGCCCCAAGACGGAACATCATCGTGGCGGGCAGTCGCGAATGATACCTCTGTTCCCCGAGTTGCGTCCCCACCTGGAAGCCGTCTTTGACGCAGCCCAGCCGGGCACCACCTACGTTATCAACTCGCATCGGCTGGCAAGCGCCAACTTGCGGACGCAACTGCTACGGGTCATGGACCGGGCAGGGGTGAAGCCGTGGCCCCGCCTGTTTCAGAACATGCGGGCGAGCCGGGAGACGGAACTATCGCGACAACACCCGCTGCACGTCGTTACCAGTTGGATCGGCAATTCAGCCCCCATCGCAGCCCGTCACTATCTCCAAGTGACGGACACGGACTTTGACGCGGCCTTGCAGCGCGACGCACAATCCGACGCACGCGCGACGCAAAACACGACGCAGCAACCAACGGCACATTCTGGCAACTTGGGTCAAGAAACGACACAAGCCCCTGGAGACCAAGGGCTTGTGCCAGCATGTTCCAACGTTTGCGATACTGTACAAACGTATCCTGTACCCCCTAGGGGAGTCGAACCCCTGTCGTTGGACTGAGAATCCAATGTCCTAGGCCACTAGACGAAGGGGGCAATGCATCCTTTCATCGGCCGGCACGAAGGAAGAACATTATTTTCTACTCGGCCGGTCAGGCCCTGTCAACCGCCTCAACGCCCGAATATGACATAACAAACAAGGCATCTGCACCAACCCCCCGCAACCTGGACAGCGTCGCGGCGGTCCCAGTGGCGACGGCAAGCCATCGCTCGGCTCGCGGCGGTAGGGCGAATCCTCGGACCGCCGCCCCTGCGCAATCGCATCGACCGTGCCGCGACTGACGCCCAAATGCCGGGCGATCTTCCGCTGGGAAAGATGCCCCTCGTTCAGTAAATGACGGATCTGCTCGACCTTGGCGTGTGCGATCATGTTCTCTCCTCGACTTGGTCGTGTAACCCCCCACGCGGCGGACTGTATGGCCATTAGCGGCCCTCGCTTAATGTACATAAGTACACTATCACAAAACATACAATTAATCAAGACGAAAATGGGCCACGTAATTGCCGATTTATGTGTCTGGCAGGCGAGAATCGCCCGGCAGCGTCAAAGGGTCGCGAGCCGACTTCGCACGGCGAGCGTGCCTGCTACCTTACGAACAAGAACATGGTGAGCAGAAACAGAGGCAGCAGAATCAGGCCGCTATAGAGCATGTAGCCGAAGAATCCCGGCATACGGATGCCGGCCTGTTGGGCGATCGCGCGGGCCATGAAGTTCGGCCCGTTGCCGATGTAGGTCATGGCACCCAGGAAGACGGCCCCCAGGCTGATGGCTACCAGCAGCGGCGCCGCCACGCCGGCGGTGGCCGCGGTGCCGCCGCCCAGCGAGCGGGCCGCGGCGAAGAACACGACGTACGTGGGGGCGTTGTCCAGGACCGAGGATAGCGCGCCGGTGCTCCAGAAGAAATGCGCCGGCGTGGACAGGCCGAGTTGCGGTCCCTGCGATTTGAGGATTTCCAGCGGCGGCTGCATACAGATGAAAATGCCGAAAAACAGCACGGCCACCTCGATGATCGGCCCATAGCCGAACTGGTTGGCGCGGCGGGCGCCGCGATGGCCCAGCAGCAGCGAGAGGGCAATCAGGGCCAGAAGCACCATTTCGCGCAGATAGAGCCAAGGATGCCAGGCGGTGCCCGGCAGCGGCTTGCCCGGGTCCAACAGGGCCACCGCGGCCACGCTGGCCGCCAGCAGCAGGCCGTTGGACCAGAGGCCGCGGAAGCGGAGCCGATGCGTGCGGGTTTCGTCGCGGGCGATGGCGTCGGCCGGCTCGCGCGCGTAGTACCAGAGGCGATCCCACAGATAATAAATCGCCACTAGGCAGCCATTGACGAAGAGCCACTCCGGCCAGAGCGTGAGCGTCCAGAAAAAGGGGACGCCCAGCAGATAGCCGAGGAACAGCGGCGGGTCGCCGGTGGGCAGCAGGCAGCCGCCGCAGTTGCAGACGATGAAGATGAAAAACACCAGCGTGTGGACGACGTGTTTCCGCTGGCGGTTGGTTTCCAACAGCGGACGAATCAGCAACATGGCCGCCCCGGTGGTGCCGATCGCGCTGGCCAGCAGGGCGCCGACGGCCAGAAAAATCGCATTGGTGTTCCGAGCCAGCCGTTTGGCGCGTACAAGGCGGTGAGCGCAATGCCAGCCACAGCGGTGGGCAGCGCGAAAGGCAAGTCAACTAAAGCGTCCACTATTCGCCGGCCTGGGAAGCGGTAGCGCACCAGCACCCACGCCAACAGCAGGCCAAAGACCGCATTGAGGAGAGCCGCCACAAGGGATGCCCCCAAACTCAACTCGAAAGAAGCCACGACCCGCGCACTGCTGACCGTGCTCCAAAAATGTTCCCATGTGCCGCTGGTGGTTTTGATGAAAACCGAGGCCAAGGGAAGCAGCACTATCAGGAATAGGTAAAACAAGGTGTAGCCCAGCGTCAGTTTGAAGCCGGGCAACACACTCCGATGTTTGTGGGTGATCGCAGG
>CAYYBU010000539.1:0-3304 GCA_964469945.1 uncultured Planctomycetaceae bacterium | reverse complement strand
TACCTGTGTTGGCTCTTCCCAGAGGATCCAGACCTGAGCGTCACCATGAGCAGCGATGCCGGTCCACGGCGCCAGCTCTTGGAACGTCGGGCTGCCATCACAGCTCAACTTCGCAACCGGCCCGCCTGCCAGCGACTGGCCAAGGAAGAGACTTTCTGCGTGAGAAAGGTCGGCCAGCTTGACGAAGCTTTTCGGCACTCGTCGCCAGACAGCTTGTGGATTGCGATGCGCTCCGAATGGACGGAGCGGCTTTCGGGGGCGGCGTGCGCTCGTTTCATACACTACCAGGAGAGACCTGTCCTGGGCGACTTGCTGATGCTTGAGCCCCCCCGCTCCGAGATGATTCCCTCGCTGCACAGCCAGTTTCGCCGCGTTGTCGGTGAGGTGCCCTCATTCAGGATGCTGCCGCCGCAACAACTGCTGGAAGTTCTGGCCAGCGCCAATAAAGCCGACCTGTTTCTCGGCGGAATCGTCGATGAGAACAGCGGAACGCTTACGCTGACCCGTGGCGACTTGACCACATGGATGGTTCCGCTTTCCATGTTTCCCGCCGACGGCCCCTGCCAACCGGACTTCGGCAGGTTCGCGTTGGATGACTACGGCTATACGATTCGTTTCGGCGACTTCGAGGCGTCGGCCTATTCGATTCTTTACCGGATTGACCCCGAGTATCGGTATCGAGCCAACAAACGCCGGATCGCGGAAGACAAAGGTTTTGGACCTTCTTTGCGACGGCTGCGAATCCTTCGCCGACTTTCCCGAGACGATTTTCCCGGAATCTCGCCCAAGACTCTTGCGCGCATCGAACGCAAGGAAACCGAGAAGCCTCATGGAAAAACTCTCGATACCCTGGCCAAGGTGCTTGGGGTCGCGCCCGGGGAGATCGAGACTTATTGACGGGAGCATGCCACACCCCTCAATCGGAAGCAAAAAGAACGGCGGGTATGGCGATGGCCAAGACGACGCTCTACTGGACTACGAGACGGCGTTTCGCTTCAGGCCAAGGGAGGTTCAGTTTTTGCAGACTTTCTAGATGCAGATCGAGTGCCTCGCAGGCGTTGGCGAACGCCTCGGGCAACGTTGCGCCACTGGTGATGATGTCGGGCAGATCGGGGAAATCAACCGTATAGGCTGGCTCTTTCGGCTCGTACGTGATCGAAAAAACGTAGCCCCGGTATTCGTGGCTCGTGCTCATCGCTGCAATGCCTCCAAGAGTTTTCTGGGCCAATTGGTAGGCCTTGCTCCGCTCGTCCCATCCTACTTTCTTCCCGTATTCCTCACGCTCCGTCGTGGGGAATTGCATCACGGCGGAGCGTGATGAGTACGGAAGTCGTTCTCCCCTCACCCCCTACCTCTCTCCCGCTTACGGGTGAGGCGAGATTCATTTCAACGTCAGCCGGTGATACTTGTTTCGCCGATGGGCGACCCGCTCGGGATTCTGCGCCACCACGGCCTTCTCGTAGGCGGCGAAATTGCCCTCGAACCAAAGCGTCTTGCCGTCACCTTCCATCACCAGCAGATGCGTGCAGACGCGATCGAGAAAGAAACGATCGTGGCTGATGACCATCGCGCAACCGGGGAACTCGATCAACGCCTGCTCCAGCACGCGCATCGTGTTCACGTCCAGGTCGTTGGTCGGTTCGTCCAACAGGATCAGGTTGCCGCCGCGGCGAAGCATTTTGGCCAGGTGGATGCGGTTCCGCTCGCCGCCGGAACATTGGCCCACCTTCTTCTGCTGCTGCGGACCGCGGAAGTTGAAGCGGGCCACATACGCCCGCGAGGCCATCGACATCGTGCCCAACTCGATCTTGTCCTTGCCGTCGGTGATCTCCTCGAAGATCGACCGTTGGTCGTCCAGGGCGTCGCGATGTTGATCGACATAGGAGAGCACGACGCTCTGGCCTAGCTCGATCGTGCCCTCGTCGGGCTGCTCCTGGCCGATAATCATGCGGAACAGCGTGGTCTTGCCGGTGCCGTTGGGACCGATGACGCCGACGATGCCGCCGCGGGGCAGATTGAAACTACAATCCGCCATGAGGTTCAGCACGTCGCCGTTGTTGCGGAAGCTTTTGTGGACGTGTTGGACGCTGAGCACCTTGTCGCCCAGCCGCGGCCCGGGCGCGATCTGAATGATCGTTTCGCTCTTGGCGTCGAGTTCGCGGTTGTTGGCCAACTGGTCGTAGGCCTTGATGCGCGCCTGGTTCTTCTGCTGGCGTCCCTGGTGCGATTTATGGATCCAGTCCAACTCGCGTTCCATGGTTTTCTGCCGCTGACTCTCTTTCTTCTCCGAGACGCGCAGCATCTCGACCTTTTGCGCGACCCAAGAGGAATAGTTGCCCTCGAAGGGCAGCCCGCGACCGCCTTCCAACTCCAAAATCCACTTGGTGATGTTGTCGAGGAAGTAGCGATCGTGGGTGACGATGATCACCGTGCCCGGATATTCCCGCAAGGTCTGTTCCAGCCACTGCACGGTTTCGGCGTCGAGGTGGTTGGTGGGCTCGTCGAGCAGCAGCAAGTCGGGCTTTTCCAGCAGGGCCATGCAGAGGGCCACCCGCCGCCGCTCGCCGCCGGAGAGCTGGCGAATCGGCGCGTCGTCGGGCGGAAGCACCAGGGCATCGGCGGCGATGTCCAGCAGGCGGTCCAGTTCCCAGCCGTCGCAGTGATCGATCTTTTCCTGCAGCGTGCCCATCTCCTCCATGAGCTTGTCGAGGTCATCGTCCGGCCCCGGCTCGGCCATCAGCGCGGCAATGGCGTGGAAGCGGTCGATCAGGTCCTGGACCGGTTTCATGGCCATGCGGAGGTGGTCGCGGACGGTCTTGTCCAGTTCCAACTGCGGCTCTTGGGCCACGTAGCGGACCCGCATCCCTTTGACCAGGGCGGTGGTGCCGTCGATTTCGCGGTCCAGTCCGGCCATGATGCGCAACAGGGTTGACTTGCCGGAGCCGTTTTCGCCCACGACGCCGATTTTGGCCCCGTAATAGAACGACAGACTGATATTGCGCAGCACGACCTTTTCGCCATAGGACTTGCTGACGTCGGACATCTCGAAAATGAACTGGGGAGCCATGCCGTATTTTATGGGGTTTGCGTGCTATGCCGTTCAACCAAATGGCCCCCCGGCGCGTCGACACCAGAGGGCCAAGCCGCAAACCTGAAAAGGAGAGGCGTGCGGCCGCGGACAAGTCTATCAGAAAGCCCACTTACCGGGAAGCCCGCCAAGCCCCGGCCCGACTTCCCATCGTTGCGATTATGTATCCGGCACACGCCGTGTGCCGTTGGCCCGGCGGCACACGGCGTGTGCCGG
>CAYYBU010000538.1:0-3324 GCA_964469945.1 uncultured Planctomycetaceae bacterium | reverse complement strand
TGGACAATTGGCGTAGCCGCCGGCCTTCTGGTTGGGCACCAGCAGGTTCTGCTTGCAGCGGGGGCAGTCGATCTTGATCGCCATCTACATCGACAATCCGAATTTGAGGTAATTCAACAGGAACGGGCCCAGGATGATCAACACCGTGGCCATCATGATGAGGATGCCGGGCAGGAGCATGTTGACGCCCGCTTCGCCGGCCACCAATTCGGCGCGCTGCGTCCGTTTGATTCGCAGCACGTCGGCCTGAGTGCGAAAGATGCGCGCCAGGGGCGTGCCCAAGGTTTCGCCTTGCAGGATGGCGCCGATGATGCTGGTGATCTCGTCGTCGGCCAGGCGGTCGCGCATGGCTTGAAAGGCCTCGACGCGGGTCTTGCCCAGGTTCATGTCGGCCAGGACGCGGCCGAATTCGTCGGCCACCGGATGGCCGCGAAACTCATCGACCGCTTGCCCCATGGCATTGAGGAACGACGCGCCGGCTTCCATCAGCAGCGTGAGCAGATCGAGCAGGAAGGGCATGCGGCGTTTGATGAGCCGCAGCCGGTAATTGGCCCGCGCCGCCAACCGCCGCCGCAGCCACCAGGCGGTCAAGGGCACGGCCAGGGCGGCCAGGGCCAGGCCCGCTTCGCCCAAGGTGGAAAAGAACACGTAAACGTAAATCGGCGCGGCGAACAGGGCCAGCAGTTCCGCCCGCCCCAGGTACTCTTCGGGCAGCCAGAACCGCGGCAGGCCGGCCGCCTGGATCTCGCGGTTGATTTCCGGCAGGCTGTCGCGGAAGACGGTGCGGTTCACGCGGGCGAAGATGCCCAGCGCCGGCTGGAAAAGCCGATAGAGCCAGTCCGCCCGCCGCAGTTCGTTGATGCGGCTGACGTCGTAGCGCCACTCGGATCCCTGGGCGATATCGTCGCTTTGCATGACCCAGACCACCCACCAGCCGGCGACGCCCGCGGCCAGGCCGGCCAGTGCGCAGGCCAGCAGCAGCAACCCCGGCGCCGGGGGCGGGGTGAACGCGGCGATCGGCAGCGGCGCAAGCAACGTAGGGTTCACGCGTTCCTCTCAGATATCCGGGTTCAAGATGACTCGGGCCCACAAGTAAGCCAGCACGTTGAGCACGATGGCAAACGCCAGCACGATGTGGCCGACCGTCTCGGTGAACAGCAGTTTGGTGTTGACCGGATCGACGAAGTAATAGGCCACCAGGATGATCGCCGGGGCAATGGCCATGTAGACGGCCGACTTGCGGGCCTGCGCGGTCTCCGACATGACCTTGCGATCCAGCCGCTGCAGTTCCAGCACCGACTGCGCGATGCGCTCGACGGTTTCGTTCAATCGTCCGCCGCTCTCGTGGCTGGCCAGCAGGGCGGCGGCGAACAGGGCGAAGTTCTCGCTGCGCAGACGCTGCTTAGCCTCGACGAGCGTGCGGGCCAGCGGCTTGCCCAGGTTGTACTCGGCGATGATCTGGTGAAACTCGGCGTCGATCGGCTTGGGACACTGGGTGGCCAGGATCTCCAGCGACTGCGCCAGCGACAAGCCGGCGCGCACGGCGTTGGCCAGCATCACCATGGCGTCGGCCAACTGGTCTTCGATCCGCTGCCGATGACGCTGGGCCATGCGCCGCAGCAGATACCAGGGCACCGCGGCCAGGAACACCGCGGCCAGCAACCCCAAAAGCGGACTGCCCAGCCCCAGGGAAATGCCGAAAAACGCAATGGCGATCGCAATCAGCCAGGCGATCAGATACTTGCGCAAGCTGGCGGTCGAGACGCGGAGGCGGCGGAGCTTCTCGGCCAGGTCGCGCTCCATGACATCCATGGCCTGAGCGAAGTAGCCGCGGCCGGAATAGGCGCCCACGCCCACCGCCGCGCCCATCAACAGGGTGCCCAGCCACATCGACCACGTTTCGGCGTTGCTCTCGATCATATTGCTCGACCTATTCTTTCGCGAGCCCCTATCATGCCTTGCCATCGAGGTTCGGCGTCTCGCGGCCGTAAAGGAATTCCATGTCCAGCAGGTCCTTTTCCATCAACGAGTCGATGAACGAGGGCAAGTAGCCGGTCGGCCGCAACGCCACGCCGTTACGGAAGTTGAAAATATCGGTCACGATGATTTGCTTCTCCTCGGGATCGTAGCGGACGACCTCCGAAACTTGGGTAATCACCCGCGCGCCGCCCGGCAAGCGGCTGATGTGGACGATCAGGTCCAGGGCCGAGGCCACCTGGCGATGGATCGACGACACCGGCAGGTCGGCCGCCATCAGCAGCAGCACCTCCAATCGTTCCACCACTTCCCGGGCGCTGTTGGCATGGACGGTGGTCATGGAGCCGTCGTGGCCGGTGTTCATGGCCTGGATCATGTCCAGCGCCTCGGGCCCGCGGCATTCGCCCACGATGACGCGGTCGGGCCGCATGCGCAGGGCATTCTTGACCAGGTCGCGGATCGTGTATTCGCCGGCCCCTTCGATGTTGGGCGGCTTGGTCTCCAGCGTGACCACGTGCTCCTGGTGCAGCCGCAGCTCGGTGGTGTCCTCGATGGTGACGATACGCTCTTTGAAGGGAATGAAACTGCTCAGCACGTTGAGCATGGTGGTCTTACCGGTGCCGGTGCCGCCGCTGACCAGGATGTTGCGATGGTCGATCACGCAGGCCCGCAGGAACATGGCCGCCGCGGTGCTGATGCTGTGCATTTCCACCAGGTCGTCCATGGTTAGCCGCTGGGCGGGGAACTTCCGCACCGTCAAGGTCGGCCCGTTGACGGCCAGGGGCGGAATGATGGCATTGACGCGGGAGCCGTCGGGCAAGCGGGCGTCCACCAGCGGCTGGCTCTTGTCGATGCGACGGCCCACCTGGGCCACGATCCGCTCGATGATGGCCTCGGTCACCTTGTCGGAAATGAAGCGGCGGCCGGAGCGCTCGATCACGCCGCCCTGTTCGACGTAGATTTGGTCGCTGCCGACGACCATGATTTCCGTGACCGTGGGCGCGCGGAGCAGGTCCTGTAGCGGCCCGAAACCGAAGATCGTGTCTTTGAGGTCCTTCTTCAGCGTCCGCAGCAGCAGGTACTTGCGCAACTCGTGGTGCAAGTGCGGCCGCACGAGGTGGAAGATGTCGTTGAAACGGCCCTCCACGCGGGTGACCTGCTGGCTCACGTCGCGGCATTCGCCCAGGTTCAAGCGCTCGCGGACGAACTGCAACAGGCCATGCAACTCGGCCTCGCGCTCCGGCACCAGCGTGGCCGGCACGTCGAACTCGTTGGAGGTCAGCGCCGCCAGATCGAAATAGTCCTCGCTGCCGGTCTCCATGATGAGCTGATTGACCAGGTGGTCGC
>CAYYBU010000537.1:0-3325 GCA_964469945.1 uncultured Planctomycetaceae bacterium | reverse complement strand
TCCATCATGCCGGGCATCGACTTGCGGGCCCCGCTACGACAGGACAACAACAGGGGGTTTTCCGGGTCGCCGTACTTCATGCCCATGGCCTCTTCGGTCTGGCAGAGGGCCTTGGTTACATCCTCTTTGAGCGAGTCGGGGAACTTGCGTCCCTCGTTGAAATACACCGTGCAGAATTCGGTGGTAATGGTGAATCCGGCGGGGACGGGCATGCCCAGACGCGACATTTCCGCCAGGTTCGCCCCTTTACCGCCCAACAGGTTCTTCATGCTCGCATCGCCGTCGGTCCCCTTGGGACCGAAGCAGTAAACATACTTGGTCGACATGATTGGTATTCCTTACAAAGTTCACTCAAGACGAAAGGGGGTAATCTAACAGTCTGACACGAAAACGTCAAGGATCGCCGTCATGACCAGGAGAACTGCAAAGTCGGGGTCTGGTCCATTTTTCGGCTCGAACGCCGGTTTTTCGCACAAAGCCTGGTCCGAAAACATGGACCTGCCCCCTTTGCGTCGGTGTAGTTCTTCCGGGCGTGGCAGGTGCGGAAGGTGTCCCCTGCCGCTTCCCCCATCATAGGGAATTTTCTCAAAGAGGGGGTATCTTCCATGCCGAGTGTCACTTGCTGGTCAGAAGCCAAAATCAACACATCGAGCATATACCGCCCCCGCTTGGGGTAGTGTATATTGGATGCCATGGACGATAAATCTTTGCCGCCGCCGAATTTCGCCTTGACGGCCGCCATCTTCGAAGGCGCACTGGTCTTTCTGGCAGTCGGCCTGGGCTGGCTGACGGGCCGCTCTCCGCTGGAAACGCTCCATTGGGATGCTTCCGCTATCTTGCTCACCCCACTGATGATTGTGCCGCCGCTGATTCTCATGTTGCTGTGCATGTACGTGCCGGTGCGGCCGTTTTCCGACATTTTGCAAGTGGCCGACCAAACGCTGGTGCCACTGTTTCGCCCCTACAGCGTGGCGGAAATGGCGATCATTTCCGCGTTGGCCGGCTTGGGCGAGGAAATGCTCTTCCGCGGCGTGTTCCAGGCGTCGCTGGCCCGCTGGGCCGCCAGCGGCGACGTGCCGATGACGGGTACCTTTCTTGGGGGATCGGCAGCCGCTTGGCTCGCCTTGATCGTGGTGGCCGTGCTGTTCGGTTTGGCCCACGCCGTCAACCTCGGCTATGCCCTGATGGCGGGCCTGATCGGGCTGTACCTGGGTTGGCTTTGGATGGTCAGTGATAGCCTGATGATTCCCATCATTACCCATGCGATCTATGACTTCCTCGCCCTGCTCTATCTGGTCAAAATTCGGCATCCGCGATTGACTATCGACCAGCATGTGTAACGATCATGCCGACAAGCCCGAGACGGAGAATCGGGAAAAGTTTGATGAATAGTGAAAGCGAACGGGACGATGAAAGAAGCGGGGTAAGATTTTCCAAGCGTACAGAGTGCCTTATGAAAACTTCCGATCGTGAGCAACCGTTGATTCTGGTGGTGACTTCGGAGCAGGCCGAGTCGAACGAAATTGCGGCCGTCCTGGCCGCGGGCGGTTTTGTTTGTCACGGTTGCACCACGGCCGAGACGGCACTGGAAATGGCCCCCCAACTGCTGCCCGACCTGATCATCGCCGATGTCAGTCTTCAGGGGATCAGCGGGGTGGAACTCTGCGCGCAGCTCAAGCAGAACGCCGCCCTGGCCGAGGTGCCGGTGATGTTCCTGGCCGCCGGCCAGATTCCCGACATCATCCGCCGCCACGATGGCGACCAAGGGACCTACTATCTTCGCAAACCGTTCGACACTAGCGTGCTGCTGCAATTGGTCGACAAGGCTTTCTGCTCCACCCGCTTGGTCGCTTTGGCCGACGAGCCGTAGTGGGTTGACCGCGCTGGGCGGCCGGTAAGAATTCTGTTAGGTCGTAGGTCAGGCTGTGCCTGACACGTTTGATCTGTCAGGCACAGCCTGACCTACGGAGCTGTACGGCGAGGAGGATTTTCATGGCACCGCACACGATGAAAGAGTGGACGGCCCGGAAGTGCGCCCCCTGCGAAGGGGGAGTGGTGAAGTTCTCGCCAGCCGAGGCCGCCGCACAACTCGAAGGGCTCAGCGGCTGGCGATTGGACCCCAGTGGACAGCGGATCCAGAAGCACTGGCACCTGCGCGACTTCATGGCCGCCATTGGTTTCTTCAACCAGGTCGCCCAATTGGCCGAAGCCGAGGGGCATCATCCCGATCTGCACCTGGAGGGATATCGCCACGCCTGGATCGAATTGTCCACGCACGCCATCGGTGGGCTGTCGGAAAACGACTTCATCATGGCAGCGAAAATCGATCAACTGCCCGTGGACGCCCTGTAACGTATCCGGCACACTCTGTGTGCCGTTGGCCCCGACGGCATACATGGTCCGCTGGGTGCCACTGGCTCTGCCAGTGTTTTTGGCGGTGGAAAGGCAGCGGCACCCGTCACGCAACGAGAGACGGGCCGTTAGTCTATATTGACCGGCAGGTAATTGTTCCACGGCGCCCATACGGTGGTCCTGGACGCCGGCGCGTTCTTGATCGTACTGAGCAACTCTGCCCCCATTTGTTCCCTTTCCCGGTCGTGCTGCCGGATGTTCGCGGCTATTTTTTGGCCCTGATGGTGAGTCCAACTGGCGACGTACTTCTGAAACTGAATCTGATGGGCCTTCTGAAAATCCTTGCCGCTCTTCTTGATGGCGGCCTCGAGCGTTTCGAATTCGGCCACTGCGCTGCCGGCTTCGCTGTCGCCGCGAGCCTGCTCGACGCTGTCGAAGGTCTTTTTAATCCTCCCCGCGGAAATCAGGTGAACCGCCCGAACCTCGTCCTTCTTGTCCTTGTTCTCGTGCTCGAAGACCGCTCGCAACTGATCGTCGTGGAACAGGCAGCGCAACCCCGGCTTGGGGCAGTCGCGGAAGTACTCCCGCGTGCCATCTTCGTGCCATGAGATCAGCCCGCTGGGATCGCCCTTCTGGTCGTAATACGCGCAACATTGGACCGCCACGTCGTCCCAAAACGAGACCGGGACGGTGGCGTTCTGTCGCTGCGTCTGAAGGCCCATGTTGCGATTTGCCTGCGGCAGCGGTTGCTGTTGTAACTGTTGCTGCTCCATCTGCTGCATCCGCAACTGCTGCTGCCGTTCATACAACTGCTGCTGCTGCGCCCGGTAGCACGTTTCGGGGTCTCTGCCTGGCCAGAAGGACACGGCGTACCCGCGCGGCTTGTGCTGGGTGCAGCCATACACCACGAGTTGGCCTTGGTAGTTCATGCAGGTCGTAGTACGCGAGTTCGACACGACGGCCTTCAGCAAGC
>CAYYBU010000536.1:0-3330 GCA_964469945.1 uncultured Planctomycetaceae bacterium | reverse complement strand
CATCCTCGCTCAGTGTGATGTCGGCTGCCAGCAAGGCGGGCAGTTGATCGGGTTTCACCGCCCCTTCCAGCACCGGCCCCAACGCCCCGCAAAGAAACTCCATGGCATGGTGGTTCTTCGCGAACAGCGGGTACTTGTTGAAGATCTGGCTCCCCTCCGGCTCGCTCAAGTGCGATTCCAGGGCGATCAGGCCGTCGCGGCGCGCCACGCGAAAAACGTCGTAGAGGGCCTTGAACAGGTCTTCATACGCAGGCTTGCCGCAGGCGGTCCCCTTCACGCACTGCATCAGTCCGCGGCCCAGGTCGACCAGTACCTTCTTCGGCGACATCACGATCAACGCGCCCAACGCCGCGCCGCCGATGGTGATGAATTCCGGGATCTGAATCAATGCGCCGATATGGCCTCCGGAGATGGTGAAGCCGGCGATCACGGCCCCGATCACCACGATGAAACCAACGATCGTAATCACGTTCTCACCCCCAAATCTTGCCCGTTCATCATGCCCCCTGGTCCTCCAACCGCAACGGTGGGCAGGAGAGGGGTAGGGGATAAGGGCGCTAAGGCCCCGAAACAGTTCCCTAAGTATCTAGCACGTGGATAGCCGCGGTGCGCCGCCGCCGCGGGCTCTGCCGGTGCGTTGGTCGAATGCTGTCGGGAGCGGCTGTGCGGAAACAAGCGGTTGTGCCGCCTGCCGGCCTGCCTTCCACACCAGGAGGGGGCAGATTCTTCAGGGCGCGACACCATCGTTGACTTAGAGTTGCAGGTGATGACGACCCTATCCGTGGTTGCGATCCATGGCCGTTTCCTGCTCGGCGCCAGCGCCTTCCTGATGGCGGCGGCGCTCGCCTGGTGGCTCATGCCGCGACGCTTCAAGAACCGCTTGCCGAGCGGGCTTCGTATCTCCACGTACTTGGCACGGATCGCCAAAATCCCGGGCGTTTCTCGCCGGATAGTGGCCCCCCTCCGGGCGTTGCGCCCGCTGGCGATGTCGCCCGGCGCCGCTGACTGCTCGCGCGACCGCAAATTCCTGACAGGGCGCCGCCTCCTGTGCTTGGCGGCCTCCTTCACGGCGCTTATGCTGGTGATCGCACTGGGCTGGGCTGCCCTGAAGCATCGTCGGCCCGACGTGACGGCCGAGGCCACGATAGCACGGATCGATACGACCGAGGCCACCGACGGCGGCGTGCAGCGTCCCTGCCTGGTCGAGCAGATCGCGGAACCGGCGACCGTGGACGACCTGATCGCCCAGCGGCAGCGAAAGGGGTTTTTCCTCATGGCCTGCGGCGGCGCTGTGCTGGTCCTCTTACTGGCCGTCGCTGCTTATCTGACGACCGGGCGACGTTCCTGCGCCGCCTTCCCGAAGTAACCAGCGGCACCCGCTGCGTGCTCGACATGGGACGTGATCGGGAACGCCACATGCTGGGGGGGTGCTCGCGGCACGAAAATCGGGAAAATTGCCGCCAGCCAAGGGGGATCTCACTCGACCTTACGGGAAGTGTCCGCTAGAATGTACCCTTCGCTCCCCTCCCGGCTGCAACTTGAGGACGGCTCGGACCGGTGCGGTTCCCGGTTTCCTTGACCCAAGTTGGCCCCACTGCGGCGGTGTTCTATGACAAGTGCGGTCGGCCGCTGCCCCCATACCTTTCATATTCCCGTCATGGGAACCGGCTTCATGATCGACGCCCCCTTGCGGGTGGCGAAATACGGCATCTCCGCCGTGATCTCGTTGGTCGACGACGTGTTGATCGAGCAGATGCGAAAATTCCACTGCGCGCGGGAAGCCGAGCCCTACGAGGAAATCCCCGCCAGCGACGAGGACGCCCGGGCACGCCGCATCACCGCCTACTTGGACCTCCTCGATCGCCTCGTGGGCCGGCAGGTCGCCGCCCTGCAAGCCTCGCCCTTTGTGCCGGGAAGCGAAATCACGCGCTATTACGAACTACTGCCCGAGGGACCGCTGGCCCAGCAGTACCGTGCCATGCTGGCGCTGGCCGACCCCGCCGAGCGCGCCCGGCAGCAGCAGCGTTTGCGCGGCCTGGCGGTGCCGGGCAACATCGACGCCAACATCATGTCCAAGGGCGACCGCGACGCCTACCACAACGGCCAAAAATTGCCGCCGCGGTTCAGCGATGCCTCGGCCGCCTTGCGCGGCTTCGCCGAGAGCACCCTGACCGGTTCGATGGTGTTCTCCGCCGGTATGAATCCGCGTCTCTACAGCTACGCGGGCGAGTTCCCCGATTTCCTTCCCAACCAGGACGGCCACCTCAAGAAGACGATCGTGCTGAAGGTCAGCGACTTTCACTCTGCCGCCGTGCAGGGGAAGTTTCTCGCCAAGCGCGGACTGTGGGTGTCAGAATACCGCATCGAGTCGGGTCTGAACTGCGGCGGCCATGCCTTCGCCACCAAGGGGCTGCTGATGGGGCCCATCCTGGAGGAATTCCGCCTCCACAAGGACGAACTGATCGAGCAACTGCACGCCGTCTACGTCAAAGGGCTGCGCGATCGGGGCCGTTCCGCGGGCACGGAGCCGCAGACGGTCCGCATTACGGCCCAGGGCGGCATCGGCACCGCCGCCGAGGACCTGCTGCTCCGCGAGTATTACGGCGCCGATGGCACCGGTTGGGCCACCCCCTTCCTCCTCGTGCCCGAGGTCACCAACCTGGATGACGAACACCGCCGGAAGCTGTGCGTGGCCGATGACGACGACGTCTATCTCAGCGACAGTTCCCCCTTCGGTTTGCCCTTCTGGAACCTGCGCACCTCGGCCAGCGAGGAGGCGCGCCGCCACCGTATTGCCGCCGGCCAGCCCGGCAGCGCGTGCTTCAAAGGCTACGTGAAGCTGTTCAATACGGAGTTCACCCCGACGCCCATCTGCGTGGCATCGCGGCAGTACCAAAAGCGTAAATTGGAAGAGCTTCAGGGCAACGGTTTTGCGGAGGACCAGCGCGCGGCGATGCGCGAAGCGGTGCTGGCCAAGTCGTGCATTTGCAACGACCTGGCCGGTGCGGCCACGCTGAAAAACGGCATCGACCCGGCGGCCACGCCGGCCGTGTGCTGTGGACCGAACATCGTCAATTTCTCCCGCGTCTTCACCTTGGAAGAGATGGTCGGGCACATCTACGGCCGCAACTCGCTGGTGGACAACCCGGACCGCCCGCACATGTTCTTGCGGGAATTGGACCTTTACCTCGACTACCTGCGCGAGCAGATTCGCAAGCACGGTCTCGGTCTGGCCGCGATTACGCCGGCGTATCTCCGCGAGTTCAAGGAGAATTTGTGTGCCGGCATCGAGCATTACCGCCTGCTGGCCCAGCAGTTCGCGGCCCCGCT
>CAYYBU010000535.1:0-3330 GCA_964469945.1 uncultured Planctomycetaceae bacterium | reverse complement strand
CCCGAGTAACAACATATGGGTCTACTCGACAGCTTCAAATCAGCGATTACCGGCGGGCGCGTCGACGTGCGCGGCCGGTACGAGTTCCTGCGCGAAGCGATCTCGGGAACGATGTCGAAGTTCTACATGGCCCGCGACTTGCGTACGGGCAAGATCGTGGGGCTGAAGATCTTGGACGTGGAAAAGACGGCCGCCTTCGAGTCCCGTTTCAAGGGGCTGCACAAGCCGTCCGAAGGCGAAATCGCCATGAAGCTGAAACATCCGCGCATCGTGGAGACCTATGAATACGGTACTACGACCGACGGGGCGCCGTATCTGGTGATGGAGTTCCTGGAAGGAGCCGACGTCAATTCGCTCCTGGTGGGCCACGATCCCTGCCTGGAAGGCCACCGCGTGCGACTGCTTCGCGAGATGGCCGAGGCGGTGGCCGCCGTGCATGAAGCCGGCTTTATCCACCGCGACATTTGCCCGCGAAACTTCCTCCTTACCAAGGACGGCAAGGATCTGAAGTTGATCGACTTTGGCGTGACGGTGCCGGCCTTGGAGCCGTTTCGGCAGCCGGGAATCCGCGTCGGCAATCCCAACTACATGGCCCCGGAGGTGGTGCGGCGGAAGCCCATCGACCTGCGGTTGGACGTTTTCGCCTTCGGCGTGACGGCCTACGAGATTTGCACCTCCCAGCTCCCCTGGCTTCGCGGCAGCACCGGCATGGCCGCCATGAGCCACGACCAACCGCCGGTCGATATCCGCCAGCAGCGGTCGAAAATTCATCCCGCCCTGGCGGCCGCCATCCATGCGTGTCTGGAGCCAGAGGTCAGTCGCCGCCTGCCGTCGATGGAGAAGTTTCTCCAGGCGATCAGGGGCGTGCAAAGTGAGGATCAGTAGGGGGGCCTTGCGAGCCTGAACCGTGAGGCGTATACTGGACCGATTATCCTTTGAGGAGATAGACACTCATGACGATGGACAAGAGCCTCCGCGTACGGGCCGGCATGGCCCGCAGCCGCAACGTCCTCACCCGCGACGAACGCATCCAACGCCTGCAAGCCGCCGATCGCTGGCAGGATGGCGATAGTCCCTTCGGTTTGGCCAAGGTGCGGGTCTATAAGTTGGCCATGAAGAAGAAGAAAAAGAAGAAGAAAGAAGACGAGGAAGGAGAAGGCGCCGAGGCAACGGCCGCCAAGACTCCTGCCAAGCCTGCCGGCAAGGCTGGCGGCAAGGCTGGCGGCAAGAAGTAGGCCTGTCGAAGGGACGGTCTCGTTTTCGTCGCGGTTGCGCCCTGCGCGGTGCCGGATTTCGCGTCTGTTGGGGAAAATGCCTGGCTGCCACGGTGTTCGCCCTGCCCTGCGATCGGTACGGAACGCCCTCTGCGGCGTTCCGTTTTGCCGGTAATGTGCAGAAATTCCCTCTGAAATCGCAAATCTCATTCCGGCGGCGCCGATTCTAGCGGTCGCGCCGAATCGGGAGGCACGGGTTCGCGCGTTTTTCGTGGCGTCCAATACGCATCGGGCTCCTCCGGGCTGGAAAAAAGACTAGGTTTCCAATGCGGGCGAGCAATTCTGCTCGCCGCTTTAACCTGGTTCCAGGGGGGAGCAACACCATGAAGACGCATCGCACGACCGCTCTGTTGATCGCTGGCCTGTTTTCGCTGACGGCATTTGCTCAAGCCACATACGCCGAGGGCCCACAGAAGGCCAAAAACGGCGCCCATCACCCGGCGAAACACGCTTACCACAAGGTCCAGCACGATCAACACAAAGTGGCCCAGGATCGCCAGACGGTGCGGAGCGACCTTCACAAGGTGGGGCAGGATCAGCAAGCCGTGCATAACGCCTGGAAAGCGGTCAAGAACGACTACGTCACGGGCAACACGGGCCAGTTGCAGAAGGACGAACAGACACTTCACCAGGACCAGCAGAATCTGCACCAGGCTCGCGCCCAGACCGAAAACGCCGAGCGGCGGTGGGCGGCCGACCGTCACGAACTGAACCGCGACGAGCGGCATCTGGGGGAATCGCTCGGCAGGGCGGCGGAAAACCACCAGCATTCGGGGGCGCTGGCTAGTTCCGGACCGGCGACGACGCCCGCGATGGCGCCGCAGCAATCGGCCACGGGACCAACGGCCGGCGGCTCGCCATCGTCTCCCACCGTGCAGCCGGCGCCGCAGCCGCAATCCTCCACCACGACCGATCCATCCTCCACGCCGCAGGATCCTTCCGTGGACCCGCTCGCGCCGTGAGTGGAATGTTCCGTGACTTCGTGCGTGAAGGCTTGCGGAGCCGTCAGCGGGCGAGGATAATGGGGAACGGGCCGCTTCGGGGAGTTTCTCCCGGAAGCGGCCCGTAAGGATATGGTGTCGAATCAGGCCATTTTGTTGAGAGGAATCCCCATGAGACTCCGCCACTGGGCCGTTGTGGCCCTGGTGTTGTTGGCCCTGCCGCTGCCCCGTTTGGCTGCTACGACTATGACTCCCGTGAAACGCGACGATGCGGCCGCCGAGAAGCTCGGTTTCAAGCTCTCGCTGCAATGCTGGACCTATCGGGAGCTGACGTTCTTCGAGACGATCGATCGCGCCGCCGCGCTCGGCATCAAGTACCTGGAGATGTTTCCCGGCCAGAAGCTCAAGCCGGGTTCGAACGTCGGCGTCGATAGCAACATGAGCGACGAGGTCTGCGACCAGATCAAGCAAAAGCTCGCCGACGCCGGCGGCTTGCGCCTGGTGGCTTACGGCGTGGCGGGCGTGCCCACCGATGAGAAGGGCGCGCGAAAGACCTTCGAGTGGGCGAAGAAGATGGGCATCGAGGTCCTCGTCACCGAGACCACGCCCAATGCGGTCCACGACAAGCTGTGCCGGCAATACCACATCAGGATGGCGCTGCACAATCATCCGGAAACTTGGCCGCCGGAAAAAGTCCTGGCCGCCTGTAAGGGCCACTGCAATCTGATCGGTTCCTGCTCCGATACCGGCCACTGGATGCGGGCCAATCGCAACCCGGTCGAAATGCTCCAGAAGCTGCATGGTCGCGTCATGCACCTGCACTTCAAGGATCTCGACCAGTTCGGCGGCGGCCACGACGTCCCCTGGGGCACCGGCAAGGGCGATCCGAAGGCCATGCTGCAAGAGTTGCAGCGTCAAGGCTATAACGGCTATCTCTCCATCGAGTACGAGTACGGCAGCTTGGCGGACCTGGCGAAGGCGCTGCCTCTCTGCGTGGCCTTCTTCGACAAGACGACCACGGAACTGGCCAAGTAACAGCGAAGGAATTGCACGTCATGGCCGAAAGAACCGACCGTCGCGGCTTCTTGAACAAGACCGTGCTGGGGGCTGCCGGC
>CAYYBU010000534.1:0-3335 GCA_964469945.1 uncultured Planctomycetaceae bacterium | reverse complement strand
GACCGTTCTATGTCGTTCGCGTAACCCCCAGTCTCTAGCCGAGACTGGAAGTCGTCGGCTTCGGTCTTTCTCGCTTTGCCAAGCAGTCCGTGCCACGCTGCCCTAACGCCATTATCGAGAGAACTCGAAACAAGACCAAGATAGTCATTTACGCGATCGAACTTGTCTGTACCGATCCGAAGCCAATGCTCCCAGACCGTCCGAACGAACTCCTCCGGGAAACCCTGCGCCGTAACCTGCTCGTTGCTCTTGACAGACAAAGCGAAATGTCTTGTGCCCTGCGTGGACCGAAGTTCGAGCACAACGTCATCGAGTAGCCAACCACTGACTCGTTTCTGAAACCCCACGGCTTCAATTGCGCCATCCTCAACGTCGAGAGGATGCCGCCCCGCAAGCATGAATGACAGAAAGCGAGCTATGACGGCATCCTCGAACGTGAAGCCGCCGCCGCCGGTCTGCTTGGGTGTCGCTACAGATTTAGCCATCCGATCATCTCTCCTCGAAGCCGTGGTCCTCAAACTTCAAGGTCTGACAGTTCTGCGTTTCTCGTCCAACCACGAACGCGGCGATCCCTGGTCCGGCGTCACCGAGACTGGGGCGCGGTAGGGATCGGCGACATCGAAGACCTTTCGCAGGGGCAGGGTGTGGAGACGCGGGCGTTTTCGATACGTGGTGAAGGAACTTGGGGAGCATGACCCTTTCTCTCTGGTACTTCAGGCCCCTCGACACTAGCAGTCGTCATCTCGGCATTTGGTTCACTTTTGCCCTAAAAACAAAGCGCGCCGCCATTCGGCCCAGGGGCAGCGATGCCCGCGAGGCTACTCGCCAAGGGGGATTCCGATTATAACCGAGGTCGAGCAAATCCGAAATCCAATGTGGCAAGCAACTTGCCGCCTGGCGGAAGCCTGCAAGGCGGGTTCCTCATGTGTCGTCTATTCTCTTCGCCGATTCAGAATGGCAATGTTGGGCGCTCCCCGCACAACGGCGAAATTGTTGGGCGCGCTCAACAGAACGGTGACGGCGACGGTGCCGAGCGCGCCCAACAGGGCGATCAACACGCTTAGCGCGCCCAACTCTTGTACCGATTTGTTGGGCGCGCCCAACAGCGCCCAACAGGCGTCAAAAGGGGCAAATCGGAGGGACCAAAAATTTCGGAGTGTTGGACATTTGTTGGGCGCACGCCACACCCATCTCAAGCGCATAACAAAAGGACTTGCGATTCGTCGTCGCAAGTCCTTTTGTTTTAAGAGGTTACAAAGTGCGGGAAACAGGACTTGAACCTGCACCCCCTTGCGGGGACTAGGCCCTCAACCTAGCGCGTCTGCCAATTCCGCCATTCCCGCTAAAAACATCGCTCGGCTGCTTATCAGTTTACCGGACCACAGCCCCTCGTCAAGCGAGGCCGCTCCGCTTGATCACCAGCACCGTGCGATCGCACCGCTCCGGCAACGCGGCAAAACCCTCCAGACGATGACGAACCAGGGCCACCAATTCCTCGGCCGATAAGTCGAGATGGCCCACCACGGACTCGGCCACACCCGACTCACCCCACGTATGGCCCTGGGCATCGGTCGCGGCACGGACGCCCTCGGTAAAAATCACCAACGCCTCGCCCGCCTGCAACTGGCAGCCCACTTGCTCATAGTCCACTTCCGGGCTTTCCCCCAGCCGCGGCGCGAGGTGGCTGAGCGACTCCCAACCGTCGCCGCGCACCAGCACGACGCCGGGCTGGCCGGCCGACGCGCCACAAACCCGGCCCGTGGCCGTCTGGATCAGACCATAATACAACGTGCCATACTGGTCGCCGGCCGAACCGGTCCACGTGGTCAAATTGAGCCGTTTGAGGGTCTGCTGAGCCTCGCGGTAGTATTGGCCATGAGCGCGGAGGGCCGCCTTCATCGCCGTGGCCGACATGGCGGCCTCGATGCCCCGGTCCATGGCGTGACCGACGGCCACGGCCAACAGCCCGTCGGGAAGACAAAACCAGTCGTGGAAATCGCCGCCCAAGGCGCCGGCCTGGGCCGTCCAACCGGCAAGCTGCCAGCCGTCCAGCAACGGCGACATCGTGGGCAACTGGCTGCACTGCAAACGCTCGGCGGCCGCGAGTTGCTTTTTCACCGCGGCGGCGGCAACCGTCTCGCACAGCAACATTTCGCGTTCCAGGTCGGCGGCCACGCGGCCCGCCACGATCTCCAGGAGGTTCGTCTGCACGGGATTGAAATCGCGCTTCGTATCGGTAAAGACCCACAGCGTGCCCAAGAGCATCCGCGGCGAGGACACCGGCACGCACACGGCCGCGGGAAACTCCTCGGGCACTTGCCAGTGTCGCAGCAGATCGGTGTCTTCCAACACCACGGCGTGGCCCAGCAGGGCCTCCAGGTCGGCGACGGCCCCTTGCAATGGTCGGGCCGGCGCGGCCAGCCGCTCCAGGGGCAGTCCCCAGCAGGAGCGGAGTTTCAGCTGGCTGGTGGCATCGTCCAACAGATACAAGGCCGCCGCCTGGCAACCGAGGGCTTCGGCCCCGCCGCGGAGCACGGCCTCGAGCCGGGCGGCCAGGTGCTTTTCCTCCTCGGCATGTGGCACCAGCGGCACGCCGGCGGCCAGTTCCGCCTCGCGTTGCCAAAGGGCGTGCCGTGTTTGCAACAGTTCGCCCAACATGCCGGCCAGCGAGGAGGCCAGCGCCCGGGCGGATTCCAAGGGGACACGCGCGGCAGCCATGGCCGCGCCGGCATCGGCGGACGACCGCTTTCTGCGCGCGGCCGGCGACGCGGTCGCGACCGCCGCTTCCAAGGGATCGAGCCTGAGTTGTCCGGGAGGGGTTCCGACGCCCGGCGCGACCGGGGCAGACCAACTCGGGTCGTCTTGATTGGCAGCTTTCTTGGTGGTGGCACGTTCCGTGGCAGTCCCCGAAGCGTAACGCAGCGACCAGCCGGTCGCCTGGCCGAAGGCGCGAAGCACGTCGGGCAGGCTGCCAATGGCTTCCATGGGCGGCCGAACCGGCTTGGGGGTTTCTTCGGTATAGAGTTTCAGTTTCGCGGATTTGCTGTTGGCCACGGGCAATTCAACTTGGGAACAAAGGGTGCATGGGAAGCAACCCCTCCGTGGCCTCATGCGTGGTCATGTCGAGCAGAATCATCGGGACCGGAACAGGCCACCGATTTTTCCGCTGCCACTCATACTACGCAACCGTCGCAACATCCGTGAACGGTACAATTTAACATCGGCCGGTTTTGGATGGGACGTGAGTGGTTATGGATATTTGCGGAGTGGGCCTGACGGACAGATCGTAGGTCAGGCTGTGCCTGACGCCGGCGGTTTGTCAGGCACAGCCTGAC
>CAYYBU010000533.1:0-3335 GCA_964469945.1 uncultured Planctomycetaceae bacterium | reverse complement strand
TTCGGCCCTTGCAAGTTAGCGAAACGAGTTGCCGCGACCGCAGCCCCACCAGAACGTCGGTTTGCTTGACCCACCCTGTTATGGTTGGACCAGTCAAGGGTTCATTTGCGTTTTCGTTGAATTACATGGGAATGCTTCTTCGGAGGGGAGAAGTCCTCGGCGGCGAATGGACGACGGTGGATCAGACTGATATTCGTGGATTGGTTACCGACATGACCTGATTCATCGTGGGGCTGCCTTCGTCTACGTGCGGGCGTCGAGCATGCTCGGCCTCAAGGGTGGGACAAGGATTCCCCGAACCGCGCCGCCAAGGGCTCTTCCTCTCCTCGGTTGTCTCTAGGTTGTGGTTGCTGTAAGTGACGAACTCGGGACTCGCTCAAAGGGAACACAGGGAAGAGGGTAGGGGGTCCAGGGGGAGGGGCCTCGTCCCCCTGGTCGCTCGCATGGAGGCGAGCGAAATCATGCACGGATGCCTGCGTCGGCTCATGGCGTGGCCTCCAACAGCGTTTCCTCCTGGCCCACCGACCAGATGAAGCCCGCCAGCTCGCGAGCGATGGCAACCACCGCCTTCTGTGGGCTTTTGTTCACGTGAAGCAGATGGTAGAGCCGCTTGTGCAATCGTTTCTGAGTCTCCCAGGCAATCCGCCGCACACCTGCGGCAACTCCCTGGTTGCGACGCCGTAATTCCTTGCTCAGCATCGGTATGTGGCGGTAATGCCAAGCCGCCTCGACCAGGATCCGCCGCAGGTGGCCGTTGCCGCAACGGGTGATCGGCCCTTGGCGACGACGCTGACCCGAGCTATCCTCCGACGGCACCAGGCCCACGTAGGACATGAATTGGCTCGCCGTGGCGAAACGCCGCAGATCGTCCGTCTCGGCCGCAATCGTCACGGCGCTGACGACGCTGATCCCGCGGAACGCCTGCAACGCCTTGACCAGCGGCGCCAAGGCTGTCGCTTGCACCAACTCCTCCATCGCCGCTGTCAATCGCCCGACCCGCTCGGCCAAGTCCTCGACCGTCTTGAGATAATCCTCCAGCACGCGCTGTTGGGCGGGAAAATCGAACCTCTGGGCGCGGACCCAATCGAGATGTCTTCGCGTCCACGTGCCCTCTTCCCAACGCCGATCATGCCGCAACAGGAACTTGCTCAATTGGTGCCGCGCCACGCGCTCGGCGCGCTTCGCATCGTCGCGCGCACGCTCCAGGTCGCGGATCGCCTCGACGGCCGCCGCGGGCACATGCACCTCGGTAAGATCGCCGGAGCGGAGAAAGTGGGCGAGCTTCCGCGCGTCGCGGCGGTCGGTTTTCACCCGGTCACCCGGCTTGCCCGGCACCAGCGACGGCGCCACGACGATGCAATCGATGCCTGCCTCCCGCAGTCGCCGGCAAAGCCCAAAGCCCGTCGGCCCGGCCTCGTAGCAAACCCGCAAAGTTTCGCCGCTCCTGAGGAGCATCTTCAGCGCCTTTCGAAGACGAACCCAGTCGTTCGGGATCGTCTTCCAGATTTCCGCCGGCTCCTGCCCCTGCCGGGCCACGGCAATCGTGATCGAATCCTTGTGTACATCCATTCCGACATAAACTAAACTCTTACTCATTGGACCAGTCCTCCCATTGTGGCTCTGTGTTGGAAGAAAAACCCTTTCTCCCAGCATAACCCACGTTAGACGTGAGCGACTGGTCCAACCATTTTGTCTACGAAGTCTGGTCGCACCAAAAGTCCCGCCCGGCGGGCGGGACCTGCTGGCGGTTGCCAATCGCTCCCGCGTGCGCCATAATGAGCCTTGTGGCTGCGGAATTCGATCCATACCGAAAGTGGTTGGGCGTGCCGGCCGGGGCCCGCCCGCCGGACCACTATCGTCTCCTGGGCGTCACGCCGTTCGAGCCCAATGCCGACGTGATCGCCAATGCGGCCGACCGGCAGATCGCGCACGTGCGGACGTTCCAGACCGGGCCCCATGCCGCGCTGGCTCGGCGGCTGCTGGCCGAGTTGGCCGCCGCCCGCGTCGCATTGCTCGATCCGCAGAAGCGGGCCGCCTACGACGCCAGGCTGCGGGCGACCGTGAAACCGGAACCTCGCGGGGAGGCGGAGACAGGCAGACCAGGAGACAAGCAGACAAGCCGGCAAGGAGACGTCGCTGCCGACCGTGGTTCGCTGGTCTCCTCGTCTTTCCGTCCCCTGGTTTTGGCGGCAGTCGGGGCCGGGCTAGTGGTGGTGTTGGCCGGCGGAGTGTGCTGGTTCGTTCTTTGCCGCGCCACGCGCGAGCCCGCAAACAAGACCCACGTTGCGGTGCAGACGGGCACCTCCGGATCGGCGGCAAATCGGCGGGACGGGCCGCCCACGGCGCGGACTGCGGGCCCTCCGAAGACGAGCGAGAAAACGGGTACCTCGGCGATCGGCAAGCATGCTCATCCTCCCAGCGACAATCCGGCGCCGACCGGCGCGGCGCGGACGTGGCCGTCCCTCGTGCCCACCGCGAAGACGACAGGTCCCGCGGCCGGCGCGGCACACGGTCGCGGCCCTGGGGACCGCGCCGCCGGTCGTGGCCTTGGGGAGAAGCCGCCTGAAAAACGGCCGGCGACAGAAGTTGCGTCCCTAAACCGGCCGCCCGCCGCCAGCCGTCTGCCCGACAGGCGGGAACGCCCGCCCGCCGCGGCGCCACCGCAACGCCTCGCCGTGCCCGACGAGGAGGCCCAGAAGGAGGCCGAGGCGACCATTCGCAACGAGTTAATGAAGTCGGATTTCGCGTCGGCCGATCGCCCGGCGAAGAAAATCCTGCTGGCAAAGAAACTCCTCAGCGAGGGGAAAAAGGGGGCACGGTCAATTTTCCGGAACGGCTTCGAGGCGGGCACCGATGCGAACCATCGGACGTCGCAGAAATTGGATTTAACCCCCTTTTCCCCGGCGGTGGATTACATGCTCCTGCGGCTCGCTTGCCGGGAGGCGAGCAACGGCGACACGGACACGGCGATGGCGGCCATCGATGCCTTGGACGACCGCTTTGCGATCGACGACGCCTTGGCGATGAGGCTCCAGGCGCTCGAGACGCTGGCGCGGTCGCCGGCGGCGGCAGTCTTCCCGGCGGTGATGATCGGCAGGATGCTCGCGGCCGAGGCCGAGGCCGTCAAGGACGATCGCTACGATGTGTCGGACCGCTTGCTGAAGCTCGCCCGGGGCCTGATGGCCAAGGCCGGCGACGCCGCCCTGGTGAAGCAGGTCCGGGTGTGCGGCACGCAGGCCGCCGAGGCCAAGCGGGCGTACCGGACGATCGAAGAGTCGCTCCGCGATCTCGAACAGCGACCCGACGATCCGGCACTCAACGAAGCGGTGGGAAAG
>CAYYBU010000532.1:0-3335 GCA_964469945.1 uncultured Planctomycetaceae bacterium | reverse complement strand
TCGCTGACCGAACGGCTCACCAAGGAGCAGATCATCGCCCGTATGCCGCACAATCTGGCGACGCTCACGCATTTGTCGGAGCAGAACCAGCGGGACTTCAACCGCCTGATTAATCGCAAGACCGCGGGGGAAGTCCGCACCGAGGCCCGCAAGCGTTTCATTCGCCGCCGCCGCAAGATGCTCACCCTGGTGGAAGAGCTCAGCCTGCGGACCCGTCGCGTGCAGGCCATGATGCGGCAGATGGAGGACACCCAAAGCCGCATGGACCACATCCGCCAGCGTCTGCGCCTGCTGGCCGAGCAGCCGACCACCCAGGACAAGCGGGCGAACCTCCGCCGCGAACTGCGCGACCTGATGGTCACCAGCCAGGAAACTCCCAAGAGTCTGCGGAAACGCTGCGACCTGATGCGCCGCCAGTACCAGGACTACGAGCAGGTGAAACGCCAACTCTCCGGCGGCAACCTGCGGCTGGTGGTTTCCATCGCCAAGAAGTACCGCAACCGGGGCCTCAGCTTTCTGGATCTGATCCAGGAAGGGAATACCGGGTTGATGCGGGCGGTGGACAAATACGAATACCGCCGCGGCTACAAGTTCTCCACCTACGCCACTTGGTGGATCCGGCAGGCCATCACCCGCGCGATCGCCGACCAGGCCCGCACGATCCGCATTCCCGTCCACATGATCGACGTGCTCAGCAAGCTGCGAAACACCTCCAAACGGCTGGTCCAGGAGCTAGGCCGCGAGCCTACCACCGAGGAAATGGCGGTCGCCGCGGAACTGAGCCTGGACGAGACTCGCCGCGTATTAAGTATGGGCCGGCATCCGGTAAGCCTTGACCGGCCGGTCGGAGAAAGCGAAGATAGTTGTTTCGGAGAGTTTATCGAGGACGGTGGACTGCCCCGGCCCGACCGGGCAGCCGGAAATGAATTACTGCGCGAGAAAATCGAGGCCCTGCTCAAGACCCTTACCTACCGCGAGCGGGAGATCATCCGTTTGCGGTATGGATTGGGGGATGGGTATACGTATACCCTTGAAGAGGTGGGCCGCATCTTCAAAGTTACTCGCGAGCGCGTCCGGCAGATCGAGGCGAAGGCCGTCAAAAAATTGCAACATCCCGTCCGCAGCCAACAGCTCGCAGGTTTCCTCGAGCGCGTGGCGGGCTGACGCAGCCCTCAAGCCGCTGGTCGAAAGGTCAGCGGCTTTTTTTATTGGTCCTTCTTCTATCTCGTAGGAGCAACATGTCAGCGACACCGAGTATGAGTCTTGCTATTTTGCGGACTTTGCACCGCATTCATTGTCAATTGGCCGATCTGCACGAACGGTTGCAGCGCGGCCCCAAGCAGCTCCGCGCCAACGAGGCCAACATCACCCGCCGCGAGCAGGAATTGGCCGCCGTTCGCGACGATGCCAAAGCCATGCGAGTGACGGCCGACCAGAAACAACTGCAACTGAAAACGAGTGAGGAGAAGATCAAGGACCTCACGCGGAAACTCAACGGGGCCGCCAGCAACCGCGAGTACCAGATCCTCAAAGATCAAATCGCCGCCGACCAGATGGCCAAAAGCGTGCTGGAAGACGAAATCATCGAGGCCTACGAAAAGATCGACCAGTTCCAGCCCAAGATCGCCGAGGCCGACGCGGCCTTGACGGCGGCGCGGGAAAAGGCCGCCCAGGTCCACCAGGAGGTGGAGCGGCAGCAACCGCTCATTCAAGGCGATCTGCAACGCTTGGAGGCCGAGCTCCAGGAGTGTGAAACGGCCCTGCCGCCCGTGGTGCGCGAGATCTATCAACGCATTGTCCGCCAAAAGGGCGAAGATGCCCTCGCCGCCGTCGAAGGTGGATTCTGCGGCGGATGCAATACCCTGGTGCCGCTGAACCTCCAGGCGGAAATCCGCATGGCCCACCCCAGTTTTTGCAAGACCTGCGGCCGGCTCCTCTATCTGCCCGAGGAGGACTCCCCCGACGAGTAACACGCCGCCTCTGACGCCTCTGAAGCGGACGGCCGCGTGGGCCATCGCCGGCCTGGCGGTGGCTTGGATGCCGGCCCTCTACCTGTCGGCCGCCGCGCTGGCAGCCGCAATCGATGGCCGCACGCTCGCCACGGTCACCTGTTTCGAGCCCGCCAACCTCGAAGCCACCTCGGCTTGGCGGTTGCTTCTGGCCGGCGAGATGGCCGTCGGCGCCGTCGGCTTTCTCGTCGTCGTCCCCGGACTGCTGGGCACGCTCGCCTTTGGTCGCTGGACGCGTACCGCCCGCAGCGCTGCGGCCTGGAGCCTGGCGGCCAATTCCGCCGCGCTGGTCTTGGTGTTCCTGCTGTTGCGCAATACGGTGGGCGTCGATCGCCTTCCCTTCGACGCTCTGTGGCTCGTCTGGACCATGGCGCTGGTATGGCTCGCATGGCGGGGGACTGTCCCCATTTTCGTCCGTCGTCTCTGGAAGAGACGCCGTCTCTGGAAGAGACGCCGTCTCTGGAAGAGACGCCGAAAATGGGACTGTCCCCTTTCCGAAGGCATGACGCAACTCGTGCGCTTCCGCGACCAATACGCGGCGGGGCTGCTGATCGGCCTGGCGGGCATGGTCGCCGCCGTGGTGCTGCTTTTTCCCGAGCAGTTCCGGCAATGTTTCAACGAAGACGGCACCGAGACGCGGGAACTGGCCCGCAGCCTCCGCACGCATTTTCTCCCCTGCTGGGAACTGGAGACCCGCGACGAGGACCCGTTGCCCGGCGGGCAGATGGGAACCGTGGTGGTCAATCCGTCGCTCGTCAACTCCTACTGGACCTGCGGCCTGCAAGTCCTCCTCGGCGACAACGAACTGGCCACGCGTCTACCTTATTGGATCTGGTGGGGCGCCATCTTCGCCGTCCTCTTGCACATGGTGGGACCATCCTGGCGGGCGGCCCTCCCGCTGGCCCTGCTGATGCTGCTGGTCAGCCTGCTGTTCACGTTTTACGTCGGCTATAACCCCTACATGGCCGACATCGCCAATCCGGGCGTGACCGACGCGCTGTTCACCTTGTGCATGTTGCTGGGGTTCGATGCCCTTCGACAACAGGACCGCGGCGGCTGGACGATCTCCATGCTGCTGGCCTGCCTGGTGCTTTATGCCGGACCCGTTATGCTGGCCCTGATGCTGCCGGCCATGTGGCTCTGGAAGCCGATCCCGCGCCGCGAGACGCTGTGCTGGGGGCTTTCGATCGCCGCGGCATTGCTGGCCGTGGCGTGCTTCTATCTCGTCTGGGGTTGGCGAGACGGCTCCTTGCCGGTGTGGATCGACACGCTGGACATCGAATACGTGCAGCACTACCTCTCCGCCGTGCCGCGATGGAAGTCGGG
>CAYYBU010000531.1:0-3343 GCA_964469945.1 uncultured Planctomycetaceae bacterium | reverse complement strand
CACCTCTCCGGCTTCCGCGCCGCCATCACGCGCACCATCAACGCCTACGGCAAGAAGTCGGGCATCTACAAGGACCTGGTCCCCACCGGCGACGACTGCCGCGAGGGGCTCACCGCGGTGCTATCACTGCGCGTTCCCGAGCCGCAGTTCGAGGGCCAGACCAAGACCAAGCTGGGCAACAGCGAGATCGAGGGCATCGTCAACTCCGCGGTGGGCGACTACCTGAGCCGCTACCTCGAGGAGAACCCCAAGACGGCCCGCATCATCGTGCAAAAGGGCCTCTTGGCGGCCGAGGCCCGCGAGAGCGCCCGCAAAGCCCGCATGTTGGTCCGCGAGCGCAAGGGGGCCCTTTCCGGCGGCGGCCTGCCCGGCAAGCTCCGCGACTGCACCAGCCGCGACGTCGATCGCTGCGAACTCTACCTGGTCGAGGGCGATTCCGCCGGCGGCAGCGCCGAGGGGGGCCGCATCCGCCAGTACCAGGCCATCCTGCCCCTCCGCGGTAAAATCATCAACGCCTACAAGTCGCGCGACGACAAGGTGCTGGCCAACGAGGAAGTCCGCAGCATCATCTCGGCCGTGGGCTCCGGCATCGGCGACGAGGTCGACCTCAGCAAGCGCCGCTACGGCAAGATCGTCATCATGACCGATGCCGACGTCGACGGTTCGCACATCCGCACCCTGCTGCTGACCTTCTTCTACCGGCAGATGTACGACCTGGTGCGCGGCGGGCACGTCTACGTGGCCCAGCCGCCGCTGTTCCGCGTGCGGCACAAGAAGGACGTTTACTACGTGCAGACGGAAGAGGAGATGAAGAGCCAACTGTTGGACGCCGGCCTGAAGGACGCCGTCTTCGAGCCCGGCGGCGACCGTCGCGTCGAGGGCGCCGAGATGGAGCGGCTTTGCCGTGCCCTGGCGGCGTTGGAAGAGTCGCTGTTGGCCCTGGAGCGCCGCGGCATCGGCCTGCGCACCCATGCCGCGCGGCGCGATCCGGTGACCGGCCGGCTGCCCATCTATCACGTTTTCGTGGGCCACGACGAGCACTGGTTCACCACCCGCGAGGCGTTAGACGCCTTTCTGGCCCAGCACGAGCAGGAGTCGGGCGAGGAGCCTAAGGTTTCTCTTGATGTGGCCAATGGCAACAGCCACGACGAGGGCCACGACGAGATCGCTGAGGAGCCGGCCGGCCGGCTGCGGATCGTCGAGTTCCACGAGGTGCGCAGCATCAACAATCAGTTGGCCGAGCTGCGCAAAATGGGGTTCGAGATCGACAGCCTGATCCCGCAGGAGCGGACGGGCGTGGAGGAGCCGCGTTACCAGCTTCGCCGCGGCGAGCTCTCCAGCGGTCTGGACGATCTTCGCGGCCTGTTGGCGGCCGTGCGTGCCGCCGGCGAGAAGGGCCTGCAAATCACGCGCTTCAAGGGCTTGGGCGAAATGAACGCCGAGGAACTCCGACAGACGACTTTGGACCCGGCCAACCGCACCTTATTGCAGGTGAAGATGGACGACGCCAGCGCGGCCGACGACTTGTTCCGCATCCTGATGGGCGACAAGGTGGAGCCGCGCCGCGAGTTCATCGAGAAACATGCGCTGGAGGTTAGGAATTTGGATGTGTGATGGGGGGCGGTGTGGGACATTCCAAACAAACGAAGGGCGGTTCGATGATTTCCTTGATCGAGGCTCTTAACTTCCGTTGCCTTCGCTACGTCCGTCAGCCGTTGGGACGGTTCGAGGTGTTGGTGGGTCCCAACGCGAGCGGGAAGACGACTTTCCTGGATGTGATCGCGTTTTTGTCGGACCTGGTCTCAGGTGGTTTGGAAGTTGCTGTGGCGAAGCGAACGCAGAACTTCGCGGACCTTGTTTGGGGACGAAAAGGCGAGGGTTTCCAGCTTGCCATCGAGGTTCGCATTCCCGACGACCGCCGAAAGCTATTGGCGGAAGAGTACCAGCGATTCACGACGGTCCGCTACGAGGTGGAAATTGTCTCCGATCCGGTCACCAGGGAGACCCTCATTACGACAGAGCAGGGCGCCTTGGTGAACGAATCATCATCGCAACCTTTGCAGAGAGAATTGTTTCCGTGCCCGGAGGTGCCACCCGGGGGTATCGTCAGCAGCCGAAGAACATCGGGCAGCAAAATGCTCTTCAGCAAGATACGCGGCGGCAACGACAACTTCTATGCCGAGGCTTATGCAAAAGAGGGGCGGTGGGCTCCGTCATTTCGGCTGGGACCGCGAAAATCGACGTTGGGAAATCTGCCCGAGGACGAGACGAAGTTTCCGGTCAGCACATGGTTCAAGCAACTGCTGGCGGAAGGCGTGGAAAAGATCACGCTCAACAGCCAGGAAATGCGCAAACCGAGCCCGCCTGGGCAAAAGCCCGGCTTTAGTCCGGATGGGTCGAATCTTCCGTGGGTCGTGGAGCGCCTGCGAGCGGATTCGGAGCGATTCCGCGACTGGGTCGACCACGTTCGCACGGCGCTTCCGGATCTGACAGACGTGCGAACGATTTTGCGTCCGGAAGATAACCATCGATATCTTATGCTGGTATACCAAGGTGGGCTGGAGGTGCCCTCGTGGACCGCATCCGACGGAACCTTGCGGCTCTTGGCCCTGACGCTGCCGGCCTATCTCGATGATTTCCAAGGGATCTATCTGATCGAGGAACCCGAAAATGGGATCCACCCTCGGGCGGTGGAAACCATCTACCAATCGTTGTCATCGGTGTACAAAGGACAGATTCTCGTGGCGACCCATTCGCCGGTGATCCTGAGCATCGTCGAGCCTGCGGAAGTGCTCTGCTTCGCGAAAACGCCGGAAGGAGCCACGGATATTGTCCCCGGCAACGAGCACCCCAAGTTGCGGGACTGGCAGCACGAGGAGAACTTTGGCGTCCTATTCGCAGCCGGGGTCTTGGGATGACGATACAGACGATGGCAAAAGACCTCGTGGTCCTTGTCGCGGATGGGCAGATGGAATTTGCGGTTCGGGGTTTGCTTACGCGAGGGCCATCACTCCAGTTTCGCAACCTCAGTTTTGACATCTGGGTTCACCCGGAGAAAGACCCCGGCTGTCTACGTCGCGCGCACGGGTTCCTTCGATCCTTCAGCCGGCAATATGGTCACGCCCTGGTAATGCTTGACCGGGAGGGCTGCGGCCGCGATGACCGGTCGCGAGAGACCCTGGAGTCGGAAATCGAGTTGCGGCTGGCTGGCTCCGGATGGCATGATCGTGCGGCTGCCATTGTGATAGATCCGGAACTCGAAGTCTGGGTCTGGAGCGACTCGCCCGAAGTCGCGGCGATTTGGGGTTGGACCGGCCACCAGCCGACTTTGGCGCAGTGGCTC
>CAYYBU010000530.1:0-3343 GCA_964469945.1 uncultured Planctomycetaceae bacterium | reverse complement strand
GGTCAATATCAACGGCAGCAGCGGCTGGACCGGACTTCTGATCAACAGCACCAACGTGAAGGTCACGCTCAACGGTAGCGGTAATGGAAACCTCAGTGGCGCGCAATCATGGACGGTTGCCGCGGGCTCGACGCTGACTGAAGCCGAAACCTGGGCCAGCGGCGGGGTCACCGGGCTGAACTTCAACGGGGTCGCGCTCACCCTGCAGGGCGGTGGTACGATCAACTTCAACACGACCCTTGGACTTAATGACGGCGGTGGCCTAATCACCCAGAACGGGCCTGTCGTGAATCTACAGCCGGCAGCCGCCGGCCACGAGGGCGGCGGCGGCTACACGCTCACCAGCGGCAGCCTGAATTTCGCCAACACCAACGCCCTCTCCAGCCTCACCACGGGTGCCTTTACGATCGGCAACGGTGCCACCATCGACAACACCAGCGGTTCTTCCGGGACGCTGTCGGGCATGAGCAGCATCCCGGTCGGTGGGAACTTCACCTTCAACGGCTCCAACTCGCTAGCTTTCGGTACGGCGGCGGTTACCTTGACCAACAGCCCCACCATCACCGTCAACGGCAATACGCTGACCATCGGCGGCGTGGTCAGCGGGGCGAGCCAGAAGCTTACCTTGGCAGGCGCCGGCACGCTGCTCCTTTCCGGCAACAATACCTACACGGGCGGCACGGCAATCAGCAATGGGATGCTCCAGTTCGCGTCAACCAGCGCCATGCCAGCCACGGGCGCGGTTGCCGTCAGCAGCGGCGCCACGCTGGCAGTGAACGCAGGCGGCGCGGGACAGTTCACAGCCGGCACTTCGGGCAACGGCAGCATCGGCGGACTCCTGGGCGGCCTGGGCGGTCAAAGCGGCAGCACCGTGACCTGGGCTTCGGGCGCCATCCTGGGGATCGACACGACCAATGCCGGCGGCGCGCTGGCCTACAGCGGCAATATCACGACCTCCGGCCTGGGGCTGACCAAACTCGGCGCCGGCACGCTGGCCCTCAGCGGCATCAACACGTACTCCGGCGGCATGACGCTGTCGGCCGGCACGTTGGCCATCAACGGCGCCGCGGCACTCGGCAGCGGCACGTTCACGATCAACAACGGCGCCATCGACAACACCAGCGGCACCGCCATCACCAGCAGCACCAACAACAATGGGCAGGTTTGGAACGCCGACTTCACCTTCATCGGCAGCAGCAGCCTGGATCTGGGCAGCGGTGCAGTCTCGCTCGGCGCCGCGGCCGGAGCCACCCGCACGGTGACGGTGGCCGCCAACACCCTGACGGTCGATGGCATCATTTCCAACGGCAGCAACGGAACGACTCCGACCACCGCCTTGACGAAGGCCGGGGCCGGCGCCCTGGTCCTGACCGGCGCCAGCACCTATACCGGGACGACCACGATCAGCAGCGGCACGCTCCAGGTGGGCAACGGCGCCAGCGGCAGCCTGAATGCCGGTAGCGCGATTACCTTCGGCGGCACCGGCACGTTGAACATCAACGAAGCGGGCAGCCAATCGCTGGGCCTGCTCAGCTTCAACGCCGGCCAAGACACGGTGCAGGCCAGCGGCGCGGCGACCGTGACCTTCGCGAACGTGGCCGCCCACCCCGTCGGCGTGACCGGCAATTTCGTCAGCAGCAACAACAATATCGTGCTGACCCAGTTCCAGGGCCTGACCACGCCCACCTCGACCATCCTGGACCCGGGAATCTTCTTCAACGGCAGCAGCTACGCCGCCTATGACGCGGGCGGTTTCGTCCGCGCCTTGAATTACGGCTCGGACAACAACTCGCCGGCGCCCATCGCCGGCGGCGCCACGCTGGGCGTCAACGGCTCGAACCAGAACGTCGCCATCTCGGCGGCCATCACCGCGCAGACCTCGGCCGCCCTGAACACCCTCAACCTGGGCGCCAACAACCTCCAGTTTTCCGACAGCGCCGAAGTCTTGCAGACCAACGGCATCCTGGCCGCCGGCGGCAGCAATATCCTGCTGGCCACCACCAGCGGCGGTTCCCTTCAGTCAGCGACCGCCGGTGGCGGGCTCGTGATCGGCGTCGCCGCCGGCAGCGACCAGTTGACCATCGGCGCCGCGGTCCAGAACAACGGCACGGCCAGCGCCCTGACCAAGGTCGGCGCGGGCACGCTGGTCCTCGCCGCCAACAATAGCTACACCGGCGCCACGACCATCGCCAGCGGCACGCTGCAAATCGGCAACGGCGGCGCCAGCGGTACGCTTTCCACCAGCAGCGCCATCATCGACAACGGCACGCTGACCTTCGACCGCTCCAACCCCGTGGCGCAGGGCACCGACTTCAGCAGCAGCGCCATTAGCGGCGGCGGTTCCCTCACGCAGGCGGGCGGCAGCACCCTGACGCTCAGCGCCGCCAACACGTATACCGGCAACACGCTGGTCAGCGGCGGCACGCTCGTGCTCGGCAACGCCCTGGCCATCCAGAACAGCACCCTCGACATCAGCAGTGCCGGAACCGTGAGCTTCGGCGCCCTCACCTCCGCCACCTTGGCCGGCCTCACCGACGTCGGCAGCCTTACCCTGACCAACACCGCCAGTGTGGCCGTGGTCCTGTCCGTGGGCAACAACGGCGTCAACAGCAGTTACTCCGGCGCACTGGCGGGCAATGGGGGCTTGACCAAGATCGGCGCGGGAACGCTCAACCTCAGCGGCGCAAACACTTACACCGGCGCCACGCTGGTCAGCGGCGGCACGCTCAATGTCGCCGCGGCCGGCTCGCTGGCCAACGCCGGCAACATCAACACGCAAAGCGGCGGCGTGCTGACGATCTCCGGCACGGTCAACCAGGCCACCAATTCCTATTTCGCCACCGGCAGCGGCTTGGCGAGCACGACGGGCACCACGAACGTCAACAGCGGCGCAGTGGTCAATCTCGGCGGCAACGCCGTGTTGATCGGTGGAAACGTGGCCAGTAGCGGCGGCGGCAACGGCGTCGGCGTATTGAACATCAACGGCGGCGTCGTCAATGTGGCCGCGGCCTCCGGCACCGGCGGCGGGGCCATTACCACCGGTATCGAGATCAACCCGTACGGCGGCACCGCAACCAGCACGCTGAATCTCAATGGCGGCACGCTGAGCACGGCCCGCGCGATTATCGATGGCGGCACCGGCCATTCGTTGCTCAATTTCAACGGCGGCACGTTGCAGGCCGCCGCTAACTTCAGCAGTCTCCTTACCCCGACCACGATCGACGTGAATGCGGGCGGCGCCGTGATCGACACCCAGGGCTACAGCGTCACGATCGCCAATGTTCTCGCGCACGGGACGGGCACGCCGGACGGCGGCCTGACCAAGCTCGGTTCCGGCTTGCTG
>CAYYBU010000529.1:0-3351 GCA_964469945.1 uncultured Planctomycetaceae bacterium | reverse complement strand
GCGCTGGCCGCTTGGCAGCCGGCTGCGGTGTTCATCGCACAAATCCTCGTAAAAGCGGGCGGTTTGCTTTAGCAGCCAGGATTGGCACGCGGCGTGCTTACTGGCAGACGGTGGTACAATAACTTGTAGGGTGGGTCGAGCGAAGCGAAGCCCCACCATCGGCCATCTCTGGTTCTGGTGGGGCTGCGCTTCGCTTGACCCACCCTACGTCCTACGTCCCGAGACAGTCAAAACTGCCCTCACCTCCTGCCCCTCTTCCGCGAGCGAGAGAGGGGAGGCGAACGCAATCAGTTTCACCCCATTTCGCGAGGTCCCTCCATGTTCTGCCGTTTTCTATTCCCGATGACTCTGCTTTTGACGGTGGTCGCCATCGCCCGGCCTTCCCTGGCCGCCGATCAGCCGGCGGTAGCGCCGATCGACGCCAAAACCTACCAGCAAACCGTCGATCGCGCCATCCAGTTCCTCAAGACTAAGCAAGCGCCCGACGGTTCCTATTCGGCCTACGCTGGCCCGGGCGTGACGGCGGTAGTCACCAGCGGCGTACTGCGGAGCGGCCGTAGCGCCGACGACCCCCTGGTGGCCAAGAGCCTGAAGTATTTGCAGGGTTTCGTGCAGCCCGACGGCGGCATCTACTCGCCCAAAAACATGTATCAGAACTACGAGACGTCGCTGGCGGTGGTCTGTTTCCAGGATGCCAACCGCGACCACCGTTACGACAAACTGGTCAAGAAGGCCGACCAATACCTGCGTAGCATGCAGTATGGCGGCGACGCCCAGCCGGCCGAGAAGAGCGATGTGACCTATGGCGGCGCCGGCTATGGCAAGAGCAAGCGGCCGGACCTGTCCAACACCAATTTCTTCCTGGACGCCCTGGTTGCCGCCGGCGCCGGTCCGAACGATCCGGCCGTGAAGCGGGCGCTGGTGTTCGTCAACCGCTGCCAGAACCTGGAGAGCGAGTACAACTCGACGCCGTTTGCGGCCAAGAACCCCGACGGCGGCTTTTACTACACGCCTGCCGCCGGTGGCGACAGCGAGGCCGGCAAGACGGCCGACGGCGGCCTGCGCAGCTATGGCTCCATGACCTACGCAGGCTTGAAGAGCATGATCTACGCCGGTGTCAGTCGCGACGACCCGCGCGTCAAGGCGGCGGTGAAGTGGTGCCAACTGCACTACGGCCTGGACACCAACCCCGGCATGGGCAGCGCCGGCCTGTATTACTACTATCAGACCTTCTCCAAGGCCCTGGACGCCAGCGGCCTGAAGGTGCTGGAAGACGAAAAGGGCGTCAAGCACGCTTGGCGGCACGACCTGCTGGCCGCGTTGGCCAGCCGGCAGCGTCCCAACGGCTCCTGGGTCAACGAGGACAAACGCTGGTTGGAGAGCGATCCCAGCCTGGTGACCGGCTACGCCCTGTTGTCGCTGTCCTACTGCCGCCCCGGCGCGGAACAGCCGCAGAAGTAAAGGACTTGTGAATTCCCGTAGAGTGGGGCGAGCGGAGCGAGACCCACCCTGTCCCCTCTCCCTCCGGGAGAGGGCCAGGGTGAGGGTGAATAGCCGGACGAAGCTCACCGCAGCCCTCACCCTAACCCTCTCCCGGTGGGAGAGGGGACAGGAAAAGAAACACCGTTCCGGCCTATTCATGCAACAAGGCCCGCAATGCAACCATCGCTGTTGGACCGGCTGAAAATCGCCCTGGAATCCCTGTCCAGGGAAACGTGGGTCGTGATTGGCTGCGCGCTGCTGGCGCTGGTGCTTGCACTCATCCTGTGGCAAATCCTGCACCGGCGGAAGCCGCGACGGCTGGCCCCCGAGCCGGATCTGACCATCGACGTGGCCGCGCTGGGCCAACACGGTCCGCCCACGACGGGGCCGGTGTTGGAACTCTACAACGTCCCGATGCGGCTGGCCACCGTCATCTTGGCGCCGGCCGGCCGCGTTCGCCAGTTGCCGCCCGCCGGGCAATTGCCCGCGGTCTTCGAGGCCATCCTGCCGGGCTTGGATCGCATCGTCCAGGCCCAGCAGCCCTTGATCCGCCGTTGGCCGGGCCAGTTGAGCGGCAGCGGCTTCGCCAATGTCGTGTTTGCCAACGTCCGTCTGCCGGGCGACGGGGGCAAAGGCACGCCATGGTCCGCGGTAGCCGGAATGTTCAAGATGCAGGGCCAGCCGCTGATGGCCGGCCTGGTGCTCCGCGCCGCGCAGCCCAACAGCATCGGTCAGACGGTCATCGAGAGCGAACCGATGTGGCTGGGCTGCCTGCGGGTGAAGGAACGAGAGTGATGCGGAGATCTGAAATCCGAAATCTCAGATCCTGAATCTGAACGCGCGGGCACCACTGGCCCCGCCAGTACATCGTATCCGGCACACTCCGTGTGCCGCCGGGCCAACGGCACACGGAGTGTGCCGGATACATTCGTCACACCACCGCGACGCGGCCGGCCCGCAACAGCGTCCGCTCATAGAGCTCGACGTACTTCTTCGCGCTGACGGCCCACGACCAGTCCTGCCGCATGCCGGTCTGGACCAGTTGCTTCCACACCTCCGGCTGCTCAAAAACGTCGCAGGCGGCGCGAAGCGTTTCGCTCAAGGCCAAGGGGCTGTATTCGTCGAAGCTGAAGCCGTTGGCGGGCGGATCGCCGGGCTTCGCGTGGCCGTAGCCGGTGATCGTGTCGGCCAGGCCGCCGGTCGCGCGCACCACCGGCACCGTGCCGTACTTCAGGCTGTAAAGCTGATTCAGGCCGCAGGGCTCGTAGCGGCTGGGCATGAGGAACATGTCGGCCCCCGCCTCGATGCGATGGGCCAGCGGGTTGGAAAATTCCAACCGCGCGGCGATCTTCTCCGGATAGCGCTGCGCCAGGCTCTCGAAGAGGCGGTGGTACTTGGGCTGGCCGGTGCCCAGGATGACCCATTGCGCGTCGCTGGTCTGCACCCAACGTTGAATGACTTCGGGGATCAGGTCGAAGCCCTTCTGGTCCGTCAGCCGGCCCACCGAGGCGATCAACGGCACGTCGGCGCGCCCGGGCAGCTTGAGCTCCTTCTGCAGCGCCGCCTTGCAAAGCGGCTTGCCCAAAGCCACGTTGTCGGCGTCGTACTTGGCCGCCAGATGCGGATCCGTGGCCGGGTTCCATTCCGACGTGTCCATGCCGTTGAGGATGCCGGAGAGCACGTCGCGGCGATGCTGCAAGACCCCCTCCAGGCCGCAGCCCAACGGGCTCGACTGGATTTCCTCGGCATAGCGGCGGCTCACGGTGCTGATCGAATCAGCAAACACCATGCCCGTCTTCAACAGGTTCAACTTGCCGTGGAACTCCATCTGGTGCCAGTTGAAATACTTCCAGTCCAGGCCGGTCAGCA
>CAYYBU010000528.1:0-3369 GCA_964469945.1 uncultured Planctomycetaceae bacterium | reverse complement strand
TCCTTCCGCCCTCATCTTTCTCGATTGGCACGCGCTTGGCGTGAGCCCAGAGGTCTTCCAGGGCATAATAGGCCCGCGTCTCGGGCTCGAACAGATGGACCACCACGTCGCCGTAGTCCAACAGGATCCAACGGCTGGCCTCATAGCCTTCGATACCCAACCGCCGGTCGCCCATGCCCTTTTCCAGGGCGTTGTCGATCTCTTCGCTCATGGCGTGCAACTGCCGCCGGCTGGTGCCGCTGGCCAGCACGAAATAATCGAACACCGGCGTGACTTCGCGCATGTCGAGAATCACGATGTCGCGACCGCGATTTTCTTCCGCGGTGCGGGCAGCCACCAGCGCGCGGCAGAGTCCCGCATTGGGCTTTTGGACAGGTGTCGAAGTGGGTTGCGAAGGGGCCGTACCGTCTGCTGCCATGAAAAACTCATCGGGGCCGGGAAAATGGGACGTTTCTATTCTATACGGTAAACAAGTTTAGGGGGAGATGCAAGGGCCGGCGGGCCGTTCCCCCCGACTGTGGAATAGCCGCGGGCGTATAATCCTAGCGATACACTGCAATCCCCCGGAGACACTGCAATGGCCGATTGGGTTCAGGCGGGCGAACCGGCCCCGGATTTCACGCTGCCGGCCGTGGACGGCAGCCAAGTGACGCTCAGCGAACTGCGGGGTGCGCCCGTGGTGCTGTATTTCTATCCGCGCGACGACACGCCCGGCTGCACGGCCGAGGCCTGTGCCTTCCGCGACCGGCGGGCGGAAATCGCCGCTTTGGGCAGCCACGTGTTGGGTATCAGTACGGACAACCTCCAGAGCCACGAGAAGTTTCGCGACAAGTTCGGCTTGAATTTCCCCCTGTTGGCCGACGTCGATCATGCCGTGGCCGAGCGTTACGGGGCCTGGCGGGAGAAAGTCCGCTTCGGCAAGACCTCGCTGGGGATCCAGCGATCCACCTTCCTGATCGACGCCGAGGGCACGGTCCGTAAAGTCTGGAAGAACGTCGAAGTCAGCGGCCACGATCAACAGGTCATCGATGCGGTCAAGGAACTTCAGGACCGCGGCAAAGGAACCGCGTAATTTCTACCGCTGCGCCGTGACGGGCTCTTCGCCCGCCATGGCCGCCACACAGGCCTCGATGGCCTCGTTCATGACGCGAAGCTCCTCGGCGGCCAGTTCCACGTCTCCCGCGGCCGCGTTCTCCAGGGCCTGCCGCCGATTCCGCGCCCCGCAAAGGGCATGCGTCAGCCCGGGCTGCGCAATCGTCCAGGCGATCGCCAGTTGCGACAGCGTCAAGCCGTGATGCTCGGCGATGGGCTGGAAACGCTCGAGCATGGCCGCCACGTGGCCGCGGTTCTCCACGCTGAAGCGCGGATCGCTGCGGCGCAGGTCGCCCTCGGCAAATTCGCGATTGCGGCCGACTTTGCCGGTCAACAGCCCGCGAACCAGCGGCGAGTAGGCCAGCACGGCGATCTTCTCCCGCCGGCAATAGGGCAATTGCTCACCCTCGATGCCGCGGTCCAACATCGAGTACAACTCCTGATCGCTCAAAAGGTCGCCGGCGCGGACGTATTGTCGCAACTGGGGCGTCGTGGCGTTGCAGACGCCGATGCCGCGGATCTTGCCCTCTTGCTTCAACTCCATCATGACGCCCATGGTGTCGGCAATGGGCGTGGTCGATTCTTGCCAATGCGGTTGCAGCAAGTCGACGCGATCGGTCTGGAGTCGCCGCAAACTGGCCTCGACCTCCTGGCGGATGGAATCGGGCCGCAGATTCGTGCGGATGTCGATGTGTCCCAAGGGGTCGGGGCCCTGGGCGTTGCTGGTGAATTTGTGTTCGCCGTCCATGGTGTTGCAGACCATGCCGCACTTGGTGGCCAAGAGGACCTGATCGCGGCGGTCGCGGACGGCCTTGCCCACGATCTCCTCGGAGAGTCCGAAGCCGTAAATCGGCGCCGTATCGAGCAGGTTGACCCCGGCGTCGATCGAGGCGTGGATGGCCTCGATGGCCTCGCGCTCGTTGGTGCCGCCCCACATCCAGCCGCCAATGGCCCAGGTGCCCAAGCCCACGGCCGAAGCCTGAAGGTCCGATTTTCCCAGAGACCGCATTTGCATGATAAGTGTACCTCGTTGATTTGTTGTCGTGGCGTGTCGAATTTCCTTGTGGTGCAAGCCAGCCGCCTGCACCACCCCCTACGGTATGTTATGGCCGCCAGCGCCCAGAGTCCATCGGGGCCAGGTTGCCAATCCGCCGCACAACCGGGCCAACGGGTTGCTCAGCCCACGGCTGGCGCGGGCGGTGGTGGCCCGGCAGGGGGATTTGCGGGCGTGTTCCACACGGCGAGCTTGTGAATTTTTGTAGACAAAATGATTGGACCAGTCACTCACATCTAACGTGGATTATGCTGAGAGGAGGAGTTACTTTCCATCCAACACAGAGCCACAATGGGAGGACTGGTCCAATGAGTACGGGTGTAGTTTATGTCGGTCTGGATGTACACAAGAATTCGATCGTGACCGCCATGGCCCGCGAACTGGCCGGATTTATCTGGTCGAATGGCCGGAAAATAATCATTGCAGTCGGTTGCGGAATGCGTATATTGAGGCACATCCCACAACCGTGCCGGGCTGGTGGCACGGCATCCAACCCCAGCAAGGAAAGCTCTCATGGAAGAGTCCAGACGTGGCGTATCTCCCGGCTGCGAGGAGTTTCTTGCGGCCATTCTCGACAAACCTAACCCCGCGGATGGCGCCGCGTTTGCCGCCGCCGTTCTCCGCGAGTACAATCCCGACGAGCCCAGAGACGCTTGGGGCCGCTGGACCACGGGCGGTTCCTCCGGCGGCTCGACGAAAACGACGGTCCCCTTGGGACGCGGCAAGCCGCATGCCCAGGGCGGCCATGCCCAATGGCCCGCGGACAGAGAGAGCGACAAGAAATCCCTTCAGGACATGTTGAGGTCCCTGGGACCGACGACGCCGACGCCTACCGACGCCAGCGCCGACGCCAACAGCGCCATCTTCGGAATGCGCGAGTTCACGAGCAAGAGCGGCACGAAGGAACCGTTCAACGCGCAGTTCGCGGGCTTTGACGTGACGGCCACGTCAAACTCAAGAAAGCCGATGGAACCACGGTCGTGGCGGACCCGAAGTATTTCGGCGACAAGGACGCACAATTCCTCAACGATTTGGCGAAGCTGGGGCAAGATAAGGGGTTCGTGGCGGGACTGAAGGCCAAGCCCAACAACGTCCACCTCGACTCGACCGGCATCAAGTCCGCGGACCAAATCAAGTGGGAGGCTCAGGTTATCCGCGACATTGGGAAGCTTAGCACCGGTCCAAGTTCTATTCCGCGATTTGAAGGAATATGGTAGTCTGTC
>CAYYBU010000527.1:0-3384 GCA_964469945.1 uncultured Planctomycetaceae bacterium | reverse complement strand
ACCAGGTGGACGGTCGAGATGTTGGCGGCGAACATCGCCAGGCCGATCACCGGCCAGGTGAGCGTGCTGCCGGCGAGGAAATAATGCGAGCCCTCCCCCTGGCGAGCCCGAAAGCGTCCCGCATAACAGCCCAAGGCCACGATGGCCGCCAAATAGACGAGAACGATCGACAGGTCCAAGGCCGAAAACTGCGACGACACGGGTGGGGCTCCGGGCGGAAAATGCTAGCGCATGATGACGTTCAACCTGGTAGGGCCTGGAGGGCCATGAACCTCCAGCACGCCGGGCGGCACGCGGCGCGTGGGTTGCAGCAATCGATCCAAATTTCTGTTATTATAGCAGGTGTACGACGGGGGCGTAAGCACCGCAATCGCTATGGAAAATACCGCCTGCAACGCCCAGGGCGGACGAGCAAAAGATCGTAGGTCAGGCTATGCCTGACACCCCGGACTGTCAGGCACAGCCTGACCTACGGGGGACCGGTCCTTCCGCCCAAGTCCGGAAGTCATGGTTCGCCTGGTCCTAATGTGCCGAACTCGCTGCGCCGCGTTCGTAGGCGGCTTTTCGGGAAGTGATGGCGCGGATCTTCTTTACGTCGAACTTCGGCCGGCGGTCGTAGTAGTACAGCCCGTTGTGTTCCTGCTCGACATCCGTCAGTTGCGTGTAGCAGAAGCCGAACAGGTTGGGGTTGTCCAGCAGCGCGTCGAGCGTGCCCTGGTAGCGGGCGTAGAATTCGTCGAGGGTCTTGGGGCCCTTGCCGTAACCCCAGCCCCCTTCGGTCGCCCAGCCGATGCCGCCGATCTCGCTAATCATGAACGGCACGCCACAGTCGGCCGCCGGATTCACTCGGGCATCCCGTCGAAGAGGCAGCGATGGCCCGCCGTTGGCCGCGGCGAAATAGTCCCTCCAGCGTTTGCGGAGCGCAACCGGATTGCCATCGTAATCGTGGGCGTCGCGCACTTCGGGGTGCGGCAGCGTATGAGTCCAGCCGCTCGTTTCCAGCACCGGACGCGTCGGATCGACCGCCTTGGTGACGTTCCAGATGACCTGTTGGAGCTCGCCGGCGGTGGCTCCGGTCTCGTTGAAGGGGCACCAGCCGATGATCGCCGGATGGTTGCGATCGCGCAGCAGCACTTCCGTCCATTCGCTGACATAGGGGGCATAGCCTTCGGGCTTGTTGTTGTATCCCCAGTTGGGAAACTCGCCCCAGACCAGGTAACCCAGCTTGTCGGCCCAGTAGAGGAATCGCGGCTCGAACACCTTCTGATGCAGCCGGGCGCCGTTGTAGCCGCAGGCCATCGACATTTGGATGTCGTGCCGCAGGGCCTCGTCGGTCGGAGCGGTCCAGACGCCTTCGGGATAGAAACCCTGATCCAAAATCAACCGCTGGAAAATCGGTGTGCCGTTGATCAGAATCCGCCGCCCTTCGATCGTCACTTTCCGCAGGCCAAAGTAGCTCTTCAGCACGTCGATGGTCTCGCTGCCGCGAGTCAGCGTGAGTTTCAGGTCATAGAGAAATGGCGTGCCCGGCGCCCAGAGCTTCTTCTCGCTCAGGTTCAGCACCAACCGCTGGTTGCGCCACGTGCCGGCGGCGGAATCCGAACCCACCGGCTTGCCGTCGGCGAAGGCTTCGGCGGTGAGTTTCACGTCGGCGTCCGCCCCGTTGACCGTGGCCTCGATCAGCACGCGGCTGTGGTCCGGATCGGGCACGACCGAAATGTTTTCCACGAACGATGAGCCGACGGCTTCCAGCCAGACCGGCTGCCAGATGCCCGTGGTCCGGGTATACATGCAACCGGCGCTCTTGTCGTGTGCCTGCTTGCCGCCCACCTGCAGACCGCTGCGCAGATCGTCGAACACGCGGACCACCAGTTCGTTCGAGCCTTCCTTCAGCAGCGACGTGATTTCAAAACTGAAGGCGGCGTTTTCGCCCGTATGCGTGCCGGCCAGCCGGCCGTTGACATAAACCCACGTCTTGTAGTCGACGCCGCCGAAGTGCAGGAGGATGCGTTTGCCCTTCATCGCCGCGGGCAGTTGGAACGTCCGCCGATACCAGACGTGCGTGAAATATTCGCTATTGCCGAGGCCCAAGCCCGACAGTTTGCTCTCCGCGCAGAACGGCACGACGATCTTCGCGGCCAAGTCCTTGCCGGAGATCAAGCCGCGGGCCTCGCCGTCCCCATCGCGGTCGAGCTCGAACGGCCAGCGTCCGTTCAGCGAAAGCCAGTTCTCGCGGTATGCGTCGGGCCGCGGATGTTCCGGTCGCGGCGTCTCGGCCGCCGCCTTCGTCGAGCCGGATAAGAGGAGAATCGTGGACATCGTGGCGCCGGCAAGCCGCGCGCAGGATTTCAACGCGGATGTCCTGCTCATGGTATGACTTGCTTTCCTTCGCGATCGCCCCAAGCAAGCTCGGGAGACCACAAATGGCAATGGAGGTGGTTGGCGGTCCGTTCGGCGGGAAGCAAACGATTCCCGACAGGCCCATATTCTACTTTCGTCGCCGCCATCCCGCCAGTGTCACCCAGCGATTTGTAAAGCCACCACTAGGTTCCGCTCAAGATCGTGCGGATGCGGCTTTCCAACTCCTTGTCGTCGCTGCGGCTGCCGGTCAGGCCGCGTTCGCTCTTGGCGCGCTCGGCATGGAGCAAGTCGAGCACTTTGCGGTAACGCTCGCGCTCGATCTTGAGGTCGCCGCCGGTATGCGCCCGCTGTGCCTCGCGGAGATAAACCTGGTAGGGCTTCAACTCGCCGCGGTCGAGGCTGCCGCCGCCGAAGTAAGTGTCCTCGATAAAACGCCGCGCGCTGTCTTGCTGCGCGGCGTTGCCGGAGTCCGATGAATCCCAATCGACCAGCGCCAGCACCACCGAAAGCACCACGCTCATCGACAACAGGCCGAACAGCACCAGCGGATTGACCGACGATGACTGCGACGGCCTCTTTTCCGTCTGCTCACCCTCGGCCAATTGCAGGTCGGGAAGCCGGCCGTCAGCGGTCGGGGTAAGGACCGATTGGGCGGCCTCGGCCGATATCAGGTGGGCTACCTTGCGGCCGCTGCGGGCCGGCGGAGGCGCGGGCGGAGGCGCCGTGGGGCCCGCATAAGTCCGCGGCGGCGCAGGGGGCGGCGCGGGCCGGGGTGCCGCCGTCCCAGAATAAACTCGCGGCGGCGCCGGCGGGGCCAGCGGCACTGCCGCGGCAAACCCCGCCGGCGGCGTCGGGGGCGCGGGCATGTTCGACCGCGGCGGCGCCACGGCCGAGCCGGCCAACGTAATCGCTTCCATCAGCGACGAATCGCTCACCGCATCCTTCGGCACCCAGAAGCGGCCCGTACAACGCGGACAATTGGCGTAGCCGCCCCTTCTGGTTGGGCACCACCAGGTTCTGCTT
>CAYYBU010000526.1:0-3399 GCA_964469945.1 uncultured Planctomycetaceae bacterium | reverse complement strand
GCCCGCGTGGGCTCGTCGTTGCGCGTGCTCAAGGCGGTCAATAGATTGAAGCCGGTCACGCCGAAGGGGTGAATCATGGTATGCGTGCCGCCGGCCAACATCAGGTCGGCCTCGCTACGGCGGATGATCTCGACCGCTTCGCCCACCGCCTGGCTGCTGGCCGCACAGGCCGTCAGGCAGTTGATGTTCGGTCCCTGGGCGTTGAACAGGCTGGCCAGATGGCCGGCCGGCATGTTGGGCTCCTGCTCCAATTCGGCAATGGGATGGAGCAGTTCCAGGCCGGTCTTGGTAAAGGCGGCCAGGTCGAGCGTGCTGCCGCCGGACAGTCCGGCCACCATCATTTGCGTAAAGCGGTCGAAATCCTGTTGGCCTTCGCCGCTGCCGGTGTAGATGCCGAAGCGGGTGGGGTCGATGCGGTTCAGGTCCAGGCCGGCGTCGGCCACGGCCTTCTTGCCCGCGCCGATGGCGAAGCGGGTGTGGCGGCCCTGGTACTTCCAGTCGGCGGGATTTTCGCCCACGTCGGAGATGTCCCAGTTGCGGACCTCGGCGGAGATTTTGGTGGGAAAGTTGCTGGCGTCGAACAGCGTGGTGTAGCCCACGCCCGACTCGCCGGCCAACAGGCGTTTCCAGACGGTTTCGACGTCGGTCCCCATGGGGGTGATGCAGCCGATGCCGGTGATTACAACGCGTCGTCTCATGGTTGCGTTCCTTCGGCGGCAGGCTCGGGGGCGTGGGCAGGGCCGTTGCGGTCGGCGGGCTTCAAGATCGTTGCCGGAGGCACCAGCGGTCCACCGTCGGCGGCATGTCCCACGCGAAACGCCCCCAGCCGGTGCATCATCTGCAGAAAGGCGTCGGGCGCAAAGAAGGCGCCCAACCAGGGGGCGTTCAGATGGGCGAACACGATTTCCGCCTGCGCGTGCAGTTCGCCGTTCTTGTAACTGGTCGCGGTGACGCCAGCCCCCTCGTCTTTGATGTACTCGACGGTGGTCGTGTAGATGAGGGTATCGCCCGGCACGGCTTCACTGAAGAACTGCACCTTGGGGATCTTGGCCAGCACGACCTTCTCGGTGAACTGGCCGTGCTCGCAGATCAACAGGCCGCCGGTCTGCGCCATGCCCTCGATGACCAACGAATTGGGGAGCACCGGATAGCCGGCGAAATGGTCGTGTAGATACTCCTCGGCCAAGGAGACGCACTTGATGGCCTTGGCGTAACGACCGCTCTCGAACTCGATGAACCGATCAATCCAATACCAGCGCATGGCACCAAGCTCAACTTATTTTTTACGGGCCCTTACGGCAACCTGTGACGTCAACCCCGCTGGGCCGCTCAACTGCTGACGGTCACTTTTCCTTCCACGAAGCGGCACATGTCGGCCACGGTGAGCAGGTTTCCGAAGTCCTGCACCACGGGGTTCTTGGCAAAATCGTCGAGGTTGGCGAACGGCATCCGCTTGCGCAGTTCGGCCAGGCCGGTGTCCGTCACCCGGCCGTCACGGACGTACTTGGCGTCGGTGAGCACGTCCTCGGGGAACAGTTCGCCGCGGGGGATCTTGATGCCAAACGCCTTTTCCAGGCGGAAGACGATGTCCAGAAAGTCGATCGACTCGGCGCCCAAGTCGCCCACCAGGGTGGCCTCGGGGGTAATCTCGTCCTCGTCGACTCCCAAGGCATCCACCAAGGCCACTTTGATCTTGTCGTAAATCTCGTCCTTTGTCGGCATTTCGCACAACCTCCAGAGCTGTCTAATGAATAAGCAGGGATCCGAAAATACTCTTGCTCAATATCCTCCCAGGCTCAAGCCGCCATCGACGCGCAAGACCTGGCCGGTGACGTAAGCGGCGTCGTCGCTGGCCAGGAAGGCGACCACCTGGGCCACTTCTTCCGGTTTGCCGACGCGCTTCAGGGGGATGATGCTCTTGATCTGATCGCCGGCCACGCCACGCACCACCTGGCTCATGTCGGTCTCGATCATGCCCGGGGCCACGGCGTTGACGCGGATCTTCCGCGCCGCCAATTCCTTGGCCATGGCGCGGGTGAGGCCATTGATTCCCCCCTTGCTAGCGGCATAATTTACCTGGCCGCGGGAGGCAAATTCGGCGGCGGTACTGGAGAGATTGACAATGCTCCCCTTCCGCTGCATCATCATCGGCTGCGTGACGGCGTGGCAATAGTTGAAGGTTCCGCCCAAGTTGGTGTTGATGACGTCTTGCCACTGCTGCTGGGTCATGGCGCCCAGCAGACCGTCCTGGACGATGCCGGCCGAGTTGACCAGCACGTCGAGGTGCTGCCACTGGTCGAACAGTTGGTCCACGATCTGGTGTGCCCGGGTCAGATCGCCGACGTCGGCTTGGAAGGCCAGCAGGCGGCCGGCGGGGGCGGCCAACTCGGCAATCAGGCTCTCAGCGGCGGCCTGGTTGCTATGGTAGAGGAACGCCACCGTGGCGCCCTCGCTCACCAATTGCGCCACGCAAGCCCGGCCGATGCCGCGGCTGCCGCCGGTGACCAACGCTGTTTTTCCTTCGAATCGCATGAGAAGCTAACTTTGCGTCTGGGGGATCTGGGGGCCGGTCTGATTGAGCACCTGAAACGTCTCGCGCAGATCTTTCACGATGGCCTCGTCCAGGACGACCTGATCGGCATGGGTATCGGCCAAATTGTAGCGGGCCAGGACCAGCCGGCCGCTGACGATGACCCGGTCGTTGACCGCTCCTTGGGCCTTCACCTTGGTCTCGTCATCGGTCTGCGAGAGGATCTCGACGGTGACGACCAGGGTTTGCCCGGGCTCGAGGAAATGCCCATACTTCACATTTCCCGCTTGCTTGAGCGTCACCATGCTGTGGGCGAAGTCCTCGCTGGTGCGGATCAGCCAGGCGCTGGCCTGCGTCATGGCCTCCAACATCAGGACCCCCGGCATGACGGGGAAGTTGGGAAAGTGGTCGGCCAGGTATTCTTCCGTCATCGTCAACGATTTTACCGCCTTGATCCGGACGCCCGGCTGAAGGTCGACGATACGGTCGATGAGCAAAAAACGCATGGATTTACTGGAAGAATGATTGGCTTGGGTAAACTTTGCTGCCTGAGGGTCGTAAACCGTGCAAGTATAACGCCCCTCCCCCGGCTCCACAACCGCGAATTGGGGCCTGGGAGGGTTTTCCTGGCAGCGGCCGACTTGCCCGGAGCGACAGGCTGCCGATCCTTGCTGCCATATTGGCAGTTTCGACCGGCGGCCCCCAGAGTACCATTTGCTCTAACCTGCGTCCAGACAAGAACTAATCGCCACGACCCCCCCGCATTGGCAAAATCTTTTCACACCAGTTCTACTACGCAAGGTTCGCGGAAAATGGGGACTGGCTCCGTGGCACAAGCCGGTGTGGCATAGGCAGAAACGTTGCCGCCA
>CAYYBU010000525.1:2801-3416 GCA_964469945.1 uncultured Planctomycetaceae bacterium | reverse complement strand
CGAGGGCTGGCGCGTGGTGGGAGTGGCGGCAGACACGTTTGACAAGGAACCCCCACTGCTGTTGAATTTTGAAGACCCACAAGACGTGGTGAAGAAGCAACAGTGGTTGCGGGCCGAGGTGGCGCGACGTTCCCAAGAGGAAAAATCCCCGGGGAACACGGGAGAAAATTCTCCCGGGCAAACCAGCCATTAGATGGGTTGCTAAACACCGATTGGAGCGTCACGCGATTCTGGAGGGAGACGCTCAGGTCACCCCCCCGACGATTTTTCGGGAGTTTGCCGATGCGGAACTGAATCTTCTAAGTGCCGTAAATTGAATAAGTTACGAACGAATCAATAGGGACGATTTCCGCCGGGAATCGCCCCTATTTTTTATTTCGCCTGGCACGACGCCGATCATGGTGTAGGTTTTCCTATTAAGCGGTAGATTACTCCCAGATCGCCGAGTTGGCCCAAGACGGGCATTTTTACGTTTCCCCCGGTTGACAACTGGTCCAACTATGCTAGCTTATCGTTCAAAGCTGTGCATTCGTTACCACGTGAAACCGGCCGCCGAGCTTCAACAGGGTAGTGACGCGGTCGGCAAACAGAAGTAGCACAGTCAACGTTGAGGAG
>CAYYBU010000525.1:0-2791 GCA_964469945.1 uncultured Planctomycetaceae bacterium | reverse complement strand
GCTTATCGGTCGAAGCTGTGCAGTCGTTACCACCTGCCACAGCCTGAAAAGCTTTAACAGGGCAGCGATCAGGCTGTGGGCGAGTGGTGGCACAGTTAGCGTAAAAAAGACTCCCCGGCTGGAAGCCGTCAGAGTTGGGGAGGAAGAAACTAGTGACGGCACGAGTGCGAGTTTCTTAACGCTACGGTACCTGTAAGCAAGTAGGAGGTTCTCGAATGAATCGCACGTTGATTTTCAGTATCGCGCTGTGTGTTGCAGTGCTCGGTATCGCCCTGCTGGGTAGCCAGAAGCGAGCCGTCGCCGGCGATTGTTGTGCGCCGGCTGCTTGTGCGGCCCCGACATGCTGTGCTCCGGCTTGTTGCCGAGTGCATCATTGCCACCGTCACTGCCGTCCCAAGTGCTGCTGCTCGAAGGCTTGCGAAGCCCCGGCCGCTTGTGCGCCGGCCGCTTGTGCGCCAGCCACTTGTGCCCCGGCGCCCTGTGCTCCGGTGACCTGCGCTCCGGCCCCCGCGGCCTGCGCGCCGGCCGCTTGTGCCGCTCCTTGCTGCGAAGCGAAGAGCTGCTGCCCGAAGCATTGCCGTCGTCACCGTTGCCGGAAGGGCTGCTGCAAGGCTTGTGAAGCCCCGGCCGCTTGTGCTCCGGCCGCCTGTGCCCCGGCGCCCTGTGCTCCGGTGACCTGCGCTCCGGCCCCCGCGGCCTGCGCGCCGGCCGCTTGCGCCGCTCCGAGCTGCGAAGCGAAGAGCTGCTGCCACAAGCACTGCCGCCGTCACTTGCGCTGCAAGTGTGGTTGCGCGACTGCTTGTTGCGCTCCGGCTGCTTGCGAAAGCTGCACCGGTTGCACGAGCTGCGAAAGCGCCGCCCCGGTCGCGGCTCCGGCCGCTCCGGCCGCCGCTCCTGCGGCTCCGGCTCTGGCCCCCAAGGCCCCGGCCCCGCCGGCTCCGCCGGCCCCCAAGGCTCCGGCCCCGCCGGCGCCCAAGGCGTCCACCTGATTTTTTCGGACTGGACCGCGTCTGCCCGGGTTTCCGGCCTGTAAAGCGGCCGGAAACCGGGTAGAGCGGATTCCCTGGCGAGTGGGACCTGCCCTGTTGGTCCCAAACTCGAGTCCGCAAGAGCTAAGCCGGACCTGTTACAGGTCCGGCTCTTCTTTTGCGCACTACTTACTGGAACGGCCGGCAAACGATTTGGCGGCAAACTCCCAGTTCACCTTGCTCCAAAACGCCTCGATGTAACGCGGACGCTCGTTGCGGTAGTCGATATAATAGGCGTGTTCCCAAACATCCAAGGTCAGCACCGGCTCGCGGCCGTGCTTCAACGGCGTGTCGGCATTGCCCAGGGGCATGATCTCCAGCTTGCCGTCCGCATCGGCGGCCAACCAGGTCCAGCCCGAGCCGAACAACCCGGCCGCCTTCTCGGCAAAGTCTTTCTTGAAGTTCTCGAAGCTGGTGAAGCTGCGCTCGATGGCGTGCAGCAGATCGCTGGCTGGCTGGCCGCCGCCCTGGGGCGACATGCAGTTCCAGAAAAACGTGTGGTTCCAAGCCTGGGCGGCATTGTTGAAAACCGGCCCGGTGGACTGCACGATCACGCTCCGCAGCGGCAGGCTGGCCTCGGGCTTGTTTTCCACCAGGGCGTTGAGCTTCTTGAAATAAGCCGCCTGGTGCTTCTCATAGTGATACATCATCTGCTCTTGGGAGAGAAACGGCCCCAGCGCGTCCAGCGCGTAGGGAAGCTTGGGTTGTTCAAAGCTCATGATCGTGTTTCCTTTCTGTGGATGAATGGGAGTTAACCGGGCGCGTCGCAGGGCTGCTGGCGCGGGCGATCCTCGACCGCCCGCCATGAGTCCGGCACCGACGGCCAACGCGCCGGAGAGGAACTGGCGTCGCTTCATGACATTTCCCCCTTTCTTCCCAACTCCCCTCACCCGCCCGTCGCTGGCGACAGGCCAGGAGAGGAACACGAAGTAAGGGCAGCTAGGCATGTTGCTGAAAACGACTACGATTCCCCATCGTAAGATTTAATCGATCAAAAGCAAGAGGATAATCTTTAGCCCTTGCCTGGGGTGAGCAGCCACGACCAGCCTGTGAAGCTGGCGAGTCTCGGGAAAAAGGGCGACGGCGACAGCCCGCCCGCTGCTTGCCGTGGCGTCGATTTCCACGTTCGAGGTGGAAAACATTGCGGGTTAGGAAAGCTTTTCGGCCGAAAATAGCGTAGCGTCTCAACCGGATCTTTAGCTGAAGGGAAAGGCTGCCCTCATGGTCCGCCCTCTGTCTGTTTTGGCGATAGTGGCACTGCTGACTGCGACTGCGGGTTGCACGATGTGTGCCCATCCCTTGGACTACTATGGGCCGGTGTACTGCGGCGGCACCCATCCCCCCGGCGCGCAGAACGTGCGCGCGGGCTCGATTTTGTCGCCTCCGGCGACCATGTCCATGCCGGCCCCGGCGCCGGTGATCGAACCTTTGCCAGCCGCGCCGCAAACTGAGCCGGAACCGCAAAAGAAGGCCGCCGAGCCACCCCGTGAAGACGCCCCCGCCGCGGACAAGGTCCTGGAGAGCACCGACGGGAAGGCCGAACCCACGTTGGCGCCGCCGCTAGCGGCCCAATCGGCGCCGACCGGCGGCTGGACGGCACGTCGGCCCGAGCCGCCGCCGCAATAAGGGCCGCCTTCGTTCTACGGCGCAAGGTCGGCAGTCGGAAATGGGCACTGGCTCCGTCGCCTCAAACAGGCTGGCCCCGCGGGACAGCGTCGCTGGCCACGGTGCCTGTCCCCTTTTCCGACGGGGCCTCGGGGTAA
>CAYYBU010000524.1:0-3421 GCA_964469945.1 uncultured Planctomycetaceae bacterium | reverse complement strand
CGTGCCGAACAGGATTGGGTCCGGTCCATTTTTCGGCTCAAACGCTTCGTTTTTCGAGGAAAGCCTTGTCCGAAAACATGGACCTGACCCCTTTGCGTTGGACGGCGCGACGATTTTGTGAGTTGCGACAACCACCCGATGGTGTTACAATGGCATATCTCGGGGGACGACAGGTTCCCACGGTTCTGATAGGATTCGCCGCGTAATGAAAAAGCCCGCTCTCTCCAGCAGTCCGTCGCGAGATGGCAAGCGCTTTCTCGCGCCGTTGCTTGCCGGCACGGTCCTGGCGCTCTACGTGGCCGCGGTCTATGTCGGCTTTCCCCGCGAGTTGTCGGCGCTGGCCCAGCGGTCGTTGGGATTGGGGTTTGCCGCGTTGGCGGTGCTGACGTTTTGGGCTGCCACCCGCCGTCGTGAGCCGACCGCGGCGGTGATCCTGCGCGCCCGGCTGGCCCAGCATTCGGATTTCGGCAAGCAGCTCCATGGGATTCCCGTCCGCCGACAGCGTACGATTCGGCTGCCGTGGCTGGGGCCGACCAGCCTGCGCACGCTGGGCGGCGTGGTGGTCTTCGCGCTGGCCATCGCTGGCTGGCTGATCTGGGCGCCGATTCGGGTGAAGGGGGCCGACGACATGACCGACCCCATGTCCGCCGCCTTGAGCGAAGAGATCGTCGCCGCCCTGCTGGTGCTGCCCGACGGGCATACGGCCGTGCTGCAGATGCCGATGCTGCCGCCGCGCGCCCAGGCGCTGGCCAAGTTGATTCCCGATGCGGCTGGCCCCTATCAACTGGCGTTGCGGGAGTTCGCCCGCGGGCATTTCGACGAAGCACAGGAGCTGTTGAACAGTGCCCGGCAGGCGCCCGCCGCCGACACGGCGCGGATCGACTTGGCCGAGGCCCAGATCAGCATGTACTCGTGCCGCTTCGCCGAGGCCGTGCCGCTGTACGCCCATCTGCTCCAGCAGAAGCCGGAGGATCCCATGTTGTTGTGCCAACTGGCGGTGGCGCAGATGCAGGCGGGCCAGTTCGCTCCGGCCGCGGCCTTGGTCGAGCAGGCCGCGAAGCTGTGCCGGGACAGCGCCGCCGAGTCGCCACAGGCCGCCGCGTGCCTGCACCTGCAAGCCCTGGTGGCGCTGAACCGGGGCACGAATCTGGACCAGGCCGAAATCATCGCCCACGATAGCGGAGCCCTCTGGAAGAAGATCCTCGGCGAAGAGCATCCCAGCGTGGCCGCCAGCCGCAACAACCTGGCCGCCCTCTACGTGCTCCGCGGCGACTACGCGGGCGGCGAGGAATGCTTCCAGGAGGCCCAAGACATCTGGTCCCGAGCGGCGGCGATTCCCGACCCGCACGTCGCCACCGGCCGGCAGAATCTCGCCATGTTGTATCATGTCCGCGGCGCGGAAAATGACGCCCAACAGTCGCTGGACCAGGCGACGAAAATCTATCGCGAGGAACTGCCCAAGGACCATCCCATTTTCATCGTGGCGCTCAGTGCCGAGGCGGTTCTACAACGCGCCGGCGGCCATTACGCCGAGGCCCAGGCCAAGGCGAAAAAGGCCCTCGAACAGGCCGAAAAAAGCCTCGGCGGCGAGCATCCCTACGTCGCCGTGGTGTTGGACACCCTGATGGCCGCGTCCGCCGACCAAGCCCAGTATGCCGAGGCCTGCAAAGATGGTTACCGCGCCAGCAACCTGATTAAGAAACTCTGGGGCCCCGCGCATCCGTACCTGGCGATGACGCTCAGCGAACTGGCCCTGGTGCTGACCGCGCAGGGCCACTACGCCGAGGCCGAAACGTGCTGCACCGAAGCGCTGCGGATCGTGCAGGCCGCCCTCGGTCCCACGCACCCCTGGGTGGCCGTGGTGCAATATGCGCGGGGTCGCCTGGAAATCGCCCGCGACGCGCCCCGCGACGCCCGCGGCTATTTGGAACAAGCCCGCAAGATCTGGTCGGCGGCCTTGGGCGAGGAACATCCGCGCTGGATCGGCGTGCTGGGCGATTTGGCCTCGCTGGACAACAGCCCGCGCGCCCTTGCGGGCGGGGTGGCGCACGCCAAGCGCGCCGTGGAGTTGGCCGAACAACACTACGGCGGCGATCATCCCGAGTTGGCGCGGCTGTTGTGCATCCTGGCCGCGCTGGATCGTCAGCAGGCGAACGATGCCGACGCCGATGCCTGTGTGGCCCGCGCGCTGGCGATTCGCGAAAAGACCCTGGTGCCCAGCCACCCCGATCTGGCGGTCACGCTGGAGTTGTATGCCACGGTGCTTGAGGCCATGGATCCGCCGCAGAACGACCGCGCCGAGCAGATGCGGTCGCGCGCCAAGGCCATTCGCGCCAAGCACGCCGAAGAAGATCAGGCCAAGTAAGCAATGTATTCGGCACACTCCGTGTGCCGTCGGATACGCATTCAGGCGCACTCGGCCGCTTCCAGGGCGGGCGGCCAGCCCATGGACTCGTGGATCTCCTGGCGGTGAATCGGCACTTCCGCCGCGGCCACCACGCCCAGTTTCACGCGGCCGCCTTGCACGGCCAAAACGGTCACGGTGATGCCGTCACCCACCACAATGGCCTCTCCATGTCTGCGGCTTAGTACGAGCATGTCTGATCCTCCTTGATTTCGACTTGGCATTGTTCAACCGATGCGTACTTATACGCCGGGCGGCGGATTCCGGTTCTCGGGGCAATGCGGGAATCCTGATCGGGGAGTTCCTCAGTCAACAGGTGGGCGATACCCACCGCACGGGCCTTGCCGCTCTGCGGGCGCGCGTCTGGGTGGGAAATTCCTGCCGGCGAAGTATAATAGTGAATTCACAAGCCCGCACCTCGGAGTCATCCCATGCCCAATATCGCCGCCGTCCTTAAAGAAGAAATTTGCCGTCTGGCAAAACGCGAAATCAAGTCCGCTACCGGCTCGACCAAGCAGGCCGTCGCCCAATACCGCCGCGACATCGCCAAACTGAAACGGCAACTCCAGCTTCAGCAGAAGGAAATCGCCTTCTTGAAGGCCCAAGAGCGGAAACGGCTGGGGCAACCGCGGCCCGCCCAAGCCGACGAACTGGAGGGCATCCGTTTTTCCGTCCGCTCGGTTCGTGCCCAACGGCAACGCTTGGGACTCAGCCAGCCCGACTACGCCAAGCTGGTCGGCGTCTCCGCGATGACCATCTACAACTGGGAGGCGGGCAAATCTCGACCCCGCAACGAGCAGTTCGCCGCCCTGGTCGCGGCCAGAAAACTCGGCAAGCGCGAAGCGCTGAAGAAACTGGAAATGCTCAAGCTGCCGCGGAAGCCCCGGTAGTACAGCAATTCACTCGGGTGGGGCTTGATGATTCTGGGGGGTGTCACCTGGGCAGAGTCTGTGGCGGCACCCCATGACGGCTGCCTCACGGAAACTGGTAATTGGGATTCTTGACGTCGAAATCCAG
>CAYYBU010000523.1:0-3434 GCA_964469945.1 uncultured Planctomycetaceae bacterium | reverse complement strand
CGGCGGAGCCACCAGGGCGGTCACTTCCTCGATGTACAACAGCAGATCGTGCTTCCACCACAACAGCAGCGGCGCCGCCAGGGCGCCGACCACCAGCGTCAGCAGGCTGGAAAGCCGCCCGCGGCGGATCAAGTCGGCCTCGTTGACGGTCCGCAGCAGGATGTCTTGAGAAATGTCGATCGACCAGAGGGTCGCCGCTGCATTGGCGACGCAGCCGGCCACGCTGAGGGTGGCGGCCAGCAGGGCCGAGACGGCCAGCCCACGTCCCAAGGGGCCCCAGACTCCCTCTGCGGAAAAAACCGTGTCGATCAGTCGCAGCCAGACGCGATCGGGCGTCACCGCGCTGATGTCGTGGGGGCCGAGCTTGGCGAAGGCCAGCAACCCCGGCAACACCAGCACCGCCGGCAAGAGCACTTGCAGCAGACCGGCGCCGATGACGCCCATTTTGGCGTCCCATTCGCTCCGCGCGCCCAGGCAGCGTTGGACGCTCAACTGCGTGCCGCCCACATAGCCCAGCGACAAGGTGAAGGCGAACAGGATCATTCCCGGCCAGGGCAATCTGGTCTGCGTGGCCCCCAGCAGCAGGCTCATGCGGGCGGGGTCGGCGGCCAGGTTCTTCTTGACGACGGCTGCCAGGCCGCCCATTTCGTGGCTGCCCAAGAGCACCACCAACAGGCCGCCGGCGAAGATGAGCAACATCTGCACGGCGCCGGCCCAGGTAGTGGCCCGCAGGCCGCCGTAAACGCTGTAGATGGCCGCGACCAGAAACAGCACGGCAACCGCGGCGGCGAAGATGGCCGGCGAACTTTCCAGGGAGCGGCCCAGGCCGGCCTCGCACAAGGCCCAGCCGCCGGCGTAGAATGCCGGCGCCAGTACGCCGAAGACCATGAAGGCCAGCATGACCAGTGCATAGGCGGCGCGGGTGGAACGCTGATAGCGGCGTTCGAGGAACTCGGCCGTGCTGCTGAGCTTGTGGCGATAGATATAGGGTAGAAAGACCCAGAGCAGCAGCGAGTAGGCCAGGACGTTGCCCCAGCAGAGCCCGGCCGGAGCCATGCCCACGACATAGGCCAGGCCGGCCAGCCCGAGCATGGACTGCAAGCCGAGGCTGGCGCCGGCCAGCGACAGGGCCACGGCGTACCAGGGGAGTTGCCGGCCGGCGAGAAAATAATCGTCGGCGATATTCAAGCGCCGCCACGAGGCGGCCAGCCCGACCGCCACCGACACGGCCAACAGCAAGACGACCACGGCGAGCAGGAGGATGGTACTCATGGATGGCTATCATACTCAGGCCGCCCTGTGGTTGCAACCGATGACCTCTTGTCAGGAATCGTGCGGCTGCGTTTCGGGGATTGTACGGTCTTCTGTGTCAATCGTGGGACCGAAGGGGACAGTCCCATTTTCGTGGCCTCCTGCCACAAAAATCGGGGCCACAAAAATCGGGACAGTCCCCGTTTCGGGCTGCGCTGCTACTGGCGCTGCACGCCGGACCGCGTACAATGGCTCGCGGGCGTGTCAACCGCGCGGTCAAAGGGGACAGTCCCCGTTGACGGCGCGGGGAATTTCCAAAGAGCCCCCTGACCCCTGGTGCCTGCGATGTTGACTTGGTTGCAAAAGCGCGCGTGGCCCGTCGTGGCGAGAACCTGGCGAGGCTGGTCGCAGCACGATGGTTTCACGCTCAGTGCGGCCATGGCCTATTACGCCGCCTTCTCCTTGTTCCCCCTCTGCCTGGTGTTGATCGCCTTGCTCGGGTTCGCCATGCGTTTCTCCGCCGAGGCGCAAAGCGCGCACCAGGGACTGGTCAACCTGGTGTCGGAACGGTTCGATACCCGCTTGGCCGACTCGCTGAACGAGCTGTTGGCCGGGGTGCGTTCGCGGGCTGCTTTTGGCGGGCCAATCGGGGCGATCACCTTGGTCTTCGGGGCTATCGGCGTTTTCCTGCAACTGGAAAACATGTTCGATCGCATCTGGGGCACCCCGGCGGACGTTGCGAAAGGATGGCTCGGTGTCGTGGGGACCGTATTGCACCAGCGACTCAGTGCGTTCGTGATGCTGCTAGCCACCGGAGGTTTGCTGCTGCTGATCTTCCTGGCGGACATCGTCCTGGCGGGCATTCGGCCCCACGTGGTCCACTCGCTGCCGGCCGGTGGCACCGCCTGGCACTATGGGCAAATCGGCTTTATCTTCCTCTGCAACGCGTTGCTGTTTGCCCTGCTTTATAAGACCCTGCCCAAGACCAAGATCCGCTGGCGCGATGCGCTCCGGGGTGGCATCCTGGTTGCCGTGGTCTGGATGATCGGGCAAAAGATTCTCACCCTGCTAGTGGTTGGCTCCAGCTACCAAAACGCCTATGGGGTGGTCGGCTCCTTCATGGCCATCATGCTGTGGTTCTATTACATCAGCGCTACTGTCGTCCTGGGGGCAGAGTTCGTGCGGGCAATCTGCCCGAACGGCTCGGACGTGGCCAAGGGGCGCTGATTCTGCTGCTGCATGGCGCGATTGACGGTGGATTGCAGCGGTGTTCGTTCCCTGATCCCTAAATGTGGGGATAGTCGGGATGGGTAGAATTGGTCGCAACGTTCAATCGCGGGGATATCGCAATCGTGTTCGGTCCGTTTCACGTTTCTTCATGAAGGAGTATAGAGATGAACAAGGTCCGAGTGATTCGATGGGGAGCGGCCCTCTTGACGGTCGCGGCGGTCGTGGCATGTTGCACGATGGATGCCCAAGCCTTTGGTTGGCGTGGAGGGTGTTGCGGCGGTTGCGGCTGCAATAGCTGCGGCGGCTGCGGTTACACCTGCGGCTATTCGTGCGGTTCGTGCGGCTGCAACGCCTGCTACTCGCCATGTGGTTCGTGCGGTTCGTGCGGCTGCAACGCCTGCTACTCGCCGTGTGGTTCGTGCGGCTTCTCCTGCGACAGTGGTTGTGGCGGTTGCGGCGCCTGCTCCAGCAGTTGCGACCAGGGTTGTGGCGGCTGCACGTCGTGCGGCCAGGGTTGCGGGTCGTCGTGCGGCGGAAACTGTATGCCGTCGGCCGCGCCGGCAACGGCGCCGGCGGCCGTGCCAGCCGTGCCGCCGTCGATGTCGCCGTCGGTGTCGCCGTCGAATGCGGCACCCAGCGCCACCCCACCGGCGCCGCCGATGGCCAGTCCGCCGGCGGCCACTCCGCCCGCGGCTGGTGGCACTAATCCCCCGCCGCCCACGCTAAAATAGCACGGGCACGCGGGGCCTCGGGGGCAAGCGAAAAACGCCCCGATGGCTGTTTCCAGGGATGACATCATGGATGACGAGCGGTCGCCGACGCGCGAGGGAGGCTCTCCCTTGCGATCGGTGGCCGCCGTCTTGCCTATGACTTCGTTCTACAGCGCAAGTTCGGCAGCCGCCGATCAATCTTCCTTGAGTAGTTCCATGCTCTGATATTCCTCGGGCTTCTCG
>CAYYBU010000522.1:0-3434 GCA_964469945.1 uncultured Planctomycetaceae bacterium | reverse complement strand
GCGTACACATGATCGTGCTCCAGCCCTGCACGGCACGGGGCAACGTGGCGTCGTAATACTGCAACTCGTTCATGCGCTCGAAGTCGAACTTCACCGAGCCCTTGCTGCCGTTGATCTCGAAGGTGTTGCGATTCTGATTGCCGGTGGCCTGCCGGGCGGCCTCGAAGCTGGCCACGGCGCCGCCGGAAAAGCGGGCCAGGAACAGCACCGTGTCGTCGACGGTCACTTTCCCCTTGGCCGTGGTGCCGCTGCGGCCAGCAGCGATCCCGCCGGTGGAGGTGCCGGCGGGCAACGTGCGTTCCTTGATGAAGGTCTCGGCGATGGCGCCGGCGATTTCCGTAATCTCTTGCCCGGTGACGAAACGGGTCAGGTCGATGATGTGGGCGTTGAGGTCGCCGTGGGCGCCGGAGCCGGCCAGCCTCTTGTCGAACCGCCACAGCAGCGGCACGGCTTCACTGGCCCAGTCTTGCAGATACGCGGCCCGCACGTGGCGGAGCTCGCCGAGTTTGCCCTCTTTGACCAACTGGTAGGCCAGGCCGACGGCCGGACAACGGCGATAATTGAACCAGACGAAGGTCTTGACGTTGGCCTTTTGGGCCGCCTCGACCATAGCGCGGGCGTCGTCCAGCGAGCCGGCGATGGGCTTTTCGCACGAGCAAGGCTTGCCGGCGGCGATGGCCGCCCGGGCGACCGGGGCGTGCATGTAGTTGGGCGTGACCACGTCGACCAGGCCGATTTCCGGCGACCGCACGACTTGCTCCCAATCGGTCGAGGCATTCTGCCAACCCCAATTGTCGGCAAAGCACTGGGGGTTTTCCTCTTTCTGCCCGAAAACCGTATGCATCACCGGCCGCAGCGTCGGCTTGAAGAAGCGGGCCACCTGCCCCCAGGCGTTGGAGTGCGTGCGGCCCATGAAGCCCTGTCCGATAAGGGCCACATTGATCTTTGCCATATTGAGCTCCTTGAGAACTTTTTGGACGACGAAGGGCGGTTATAAACCGATTCGCCGCGGTTTGCAAGAGGCCGACGCAAAAAAACGCCCTGCGGTCTGGTAATCCCGGCAAAAAGGCGATACATTGCTGAGAGGGGTCGATTCCGGATCTGAACCAGGAGAGCTTCTCATGTTCCGCACGCTGATGTCGAAATACGCCGGAGGGATTTTCTTGACGGTGGGGGTGACCGTGGGGTTGCTGGTGGCCGGTTTTTGGCCCAACACGCCCTTGCACGCCGTGGCCAGCGATCGCGCCGACAGCTTTATCATGGCCACCGGCTGGTTGGACGAGGGCCTTGAAGGCGTCTACGTGCTGGATTGCCTCACCGGCGAGTTGCGCGGCGCCGCCTTGTCGAAGCAGAACGCCAAGTTCCACGCCTTCTTCCGCGGCAACGTGGCCAATGATTTGGGCGTCGATGCGGCGAAGAACCCGCGTTACCTGATGGTCACCGGTGCGGCCGATCTGATCCGCTCCGGCGGCGCGCGGATCGCCCCCAGCAAAGGCATCCTCTATGTGGCCGAAATCACCACCGGCAAGGTGGCGGCCTACGGCATCCGCTGGTCGGCCCAGGCACACACCACCGGCGCGCCCTACTCGGCGCCGATCCAGCTTCTGGACATGTTCCCCATGCGCGCGCCGGCCGCTGCCGCCGCCGGCTCGCGGTGAAACGGCGGGCCCATGATCCACATCACCGTCAACGATGAGCCTCGCCAGGTGGCCGAGGGCGTCACGATCGCCGAGTTGTTGGGCGAACTGGGACTGGCCGGTAAGCCGGTCGCCGTGGAAGTCAATCTGCAACTGGTGCCGCAGCAGCGCCACGCCCAGCAGCGATTGGCCGCCGGCGACGCCGTGGAAATCGTGACTTTGGTAGGAGGAGGGTAGCGAGATGTCCGTAGCGTCCGCGGCCGGCGATTGTTTGCGCATCGGTTCCCATGTGTTTTCCAGCCGGCTGATCGTCGGCACCGGCAAGTACGCCAGTTACGAGTTGATGAGCGAGGCGTTGGACTTGGCCGGCGCCGAGTGCATCACCGTGGCCGTGCGCCGCGAGCGGCTGATCGACGCGGCGGGCAAGAACATTTTGGACTTCATCGATACGAGCCGCTACACGATCCTGCCCAACACGGCCGGCTGTTTCACGGCCGACGACGCCGTCCGCGTGGCCCGCCTGGGCCGCGAGATCCTCGCGCAGATGAACAATCCCGGCGCCGACTGGGTGAAACTCGAGGTGTTGGGCGACGCGAAGACCCTGCTACCCGATCCGATCGCCACGATCGAGGCGACCGCGCGGCTGGTGGCCGAGGGTTTTCAGGTGTTGGTCTACACCAGCGACGATCCGCTGGTGGCCAAGCGATTGAAGGCGGCGGGGGCGGCCAGCGTAATGCCGGCCGCCAGCCCGATCGGTTCCGGCCAGGGCGTGCTGAATCCCAACGCGCTGCGGATCTGCCTGGAATATCTTAAGGAGGGCGATCCGACGTATCCGGTGATTGTCGATGCGGGCGTGGGCGCGGCCAGCGACGTCGCGGTGGCTATGGAGTTGGGCGTGGACGGCGTGTTGTTGAACACGGGCATTGCCCATGCCCAGGATCCGCGGCGGATGGCCCGGGCGATGCGGCTGGCCTGCGAGTCGGGCCGGTTGTCGTACTTGGCCGGCCGCATTCCGAAGAAGCTCTACGCCACGGCCAGCAGTCCCAGCGAAGGCCGGATCGCGGCGGTCAAGGGGTGATAGTATCCGGCACACGCCGTGTGCCGTTGGCCGGTGGCACGCGGCGTGTGCCGGACACAATGGAGCGCGATGGCCGTTGGGGCCGGCCGCATAGCTCCCCTCGCCCGCCTGTCGCTGGCGACAGGCAGGAGAGGGGCCGGGGGTGAGGGCGGTTGGGCGGCGGGGGGCGTGCCGGCGCCCGACCTCCGTTCTTACGGTTGCTGGGAACCGGTTTTTTCCGCTCGTTTCGAGCCGCCAGCCACTTGGACTTCTTCCATGGTCCAGCGGATACTACTCCGCGCCACCAGTGACCTCAGACGATCCAGGTCCGCGTCCGAGGCCACCGTGCCACGCATTCCAAGCCATTTTGGCGATTCAGGAACTTCGATGCCGCGAAACGCCGGGTCATCGTGTACGAGACGGGCGAATTCAACAAACTCTACGTCTTGCGCGCGTTCACGGTCCCAGCCCGTATCGTACCAGTCCCACACCACGCGACCGACGCCCGCAACCGCGACCAGCAACAGCGTGAAGAGAAATGCGAATTCACGCGCTCGCAGATTTCGCCATCGACTGCGCATTCGTAAGGCAAGGGCAAACGGAAAGGCAAGTATCACCGACAAGAAGGCCGCGGCGCCGGGTCCAAACACGCGCGTGGCAAAGGCAAACCCAAGGGCCCACGCGACGAGGTAAGCGGCGATTGCCAGCGTAAAGACTCTCCGCGCCGATGTCACGGTGGT
>CAYYBU010000521.1:0-3438 GCA_964469945.1 uncultured Planctomycetaceae bacterium | reverse complement strand
ACTGCCTGCTACGTCAAGGGGGCCGACCGCATTGCCGAAAAGGTCATCGAAGAGTTGGGCATCAAGTGGGGCGAAACCACCAAGGACGGCGTCTTCACCCTGGAAGGCTCGCGCTGCCTGGGCACCTGCGGCCTGGCGCCGGTGGTGATGATCGACAACCAGATCCACGGCCAGATGACGCCCGACCAGGTGCCGGCGCTGTTGGAGCAATATCTGAAGAAAGCCCGCGGCCTGCCGCACGCATGAGGGGCAGGCGAGGGGAACTCAGACTACTCCAACTCCACGATCTGCTGATACTCGGGCACCATCGCGTTCCAGCCCTTGGTGCTGCGGAGCTCTGCGGCCAATGCCTGCGACGACTCCAACTCGCCGTGGGTGACGAACACCTGCCGCGGCGGCGCGGTGAAATGATCGACCCAGGCCAGCAAGGCGCGATGATCGGCATGGCCGGAAAAGCCGTTGATGGCGGCGATCCGGGCGCGCACCCACATCGAACGGCCCAGGATGCGCACCTCGCGGTTGCCGTCGAGGATCTGCCGGCCCAACGTGCCGGCGGCCTGGTAACCGACGAAGAGGATCGTACACTCCGGCCGGCCGATGGTTTGCAGCAGATGATGCTTGATGCGGCCGGCCGTACACATGCCCGAGGTCGCCATGATGACCGCCGGGCCCTTCAAGTCGTTGATCGCCTTGGATTGCTCGATGGTCCGCACCGTGGTCAGCCCGGGGAACCCCAGCAGCGAATCGCCCGCGGCACCGGCCGCTTTCATTTGCGGGTCGAAGCAGTCGCGATGGCGGCGGAAGACGTCGGTCACCTCGGCCGCCATGGGGCTGTCGAGGAAGACCGGGATGCTGGGGATTCGCCCCGCGCGCAGCAAGCGGCCGAGGAAATAGACCAGTTCCTGGGCGCGCTCGATGGCGAAAATGGGAACGACCACCTTGCCGCCGCCGCGAAGCGTCTGGTCGAGCACTTCGGCCAGTTGCTCCTCGATGCTGAGGTGGTTCTCGTGATTGCGGTTCCCGTAGGTCGATTCCATGACGAGGAAATCGGCCGCGGTGAAGTCGCTGGGTGCGCGTAACAGCGGCTTGTCGACCTGGCCGATGTCGCCGCTGAAGAGCAGCCGCTGCGTGCGGCCGTTGTCCCGCACGTCGAGCGCGATCATGGCTGAACCCAGAATATGGCCGGCGTCGTGAAACGTGGCCGACAGGTGGCTGTTGATCTGCCGCGGCCGGCCGTAGGGCACCGTTTTCAGTAGCGGCAAGGTGCGTTCCACGTCGCGCATCGTGTAGAGCGGCTTTTCTGGATATTTCCCCTGCCGGCCTTCCTTGCCGTGACGTTTCCTCTTGAAGGCCGCGTCTTCCACCTGGATCTGGGCCGAGTCGCGGAGCACCAACTCGACCAGGTCGGCCGAAGCCGCGGTGGTCAGCACCGGACCGCGGAAACCTTCCTGCACCAGCTTGGGCAGCAGGCCGCAATGGTCCAGATGCGCGTGCGTGAGCAGCACCACGTCGAGGTCGCGCGGCCGCACCGGAGAGGGCTCCCAATTGCGGCTGAGAAACTCGCGTTCCTGAAACATGCCGCAATCGACCAGCACGCGGGCGCTGTCGGTGCGGAGATAATACTGCGAGCCGGTCACTTCGCCCGCGGCGCCGAGGAATTGCAGCTTCATGATGTGTGCCTTGGGTCGAGTCGCTGGCAGAGGCAAGGATATCCGACTCCCCTCTCCCGCAAGCGGGAGAGGGGCCGGGGGTGAGGGCGGTATGGTTCTTACAGGTGTCCCAAGCAATTATGCGACCGGGCAATGTCCGCGGACGCCGCACGGGACCCCTGCCGGCTCATGGTCGAGCGTGTTGGCGGCGCGCGTGACAGTTGTAGCGATTGTGCGACAGTAGGGTGGGACGACAGGCACCGACGCGCAACATTGGTCGGCGAGCCCTACCCTTCCGTACTCATCACGCTCCGCCGTGATGTAACACCTCACGGCGGAGCGTGAGGTGTACGGAGGAATCTACTTCAGCTTCTTCAAATACTTGTCGGGATGGGCCTGCAACTCGGCCTCGCAGCCCTCGCAACAAAGGAAGAAGGTGCGCCCCTTGACGGTCACCTTGTAGGGCTTGCCCATCGAACCCAGCGGTTCGCCGCTCACCGGGCAGACCTTCTGTTTCTCGGCCTGTTTACGGTCGGCGTCGTTGAGTTCTTCCAGGCCGGCCGTGCCGCCTTCGCTCACCGCCGGCGATGCGCCATTTTGCGCCGCGCCGTCTTGCGACGTTTCGGCTGGCGGCGCGGAGGCCGTGCTGCACGAACACCAACCGAGCATCGCGGCCAGACCGAATGTGCAAAGGAGCCATTTCGCTCGCATGGTAATTCTTCTCCGCTGGAAACCTTTTTGTATGGTACAACTGGGGCACCGCTGCGCTATGCCCCAACAACTTTCGCTCTCCATCCTTCATCCCTTCCTTCACGCGGTGGCAAACGCCGGCACGTGCGACCCGTGGTTGCTCAACTGCGGAAGCGGGACCTCCGCGGGAGTTCCGAGCCGGTCGGCGATTTCGCCGCTGAGCCGCCAGAGATTGCCATCGTACTCGATCAGTTCGTCGGCCATGACGAAATTGGCCATGGACACCTCGTCGGCCGACGCCTGCGGCGTATAAAGCCAGATGGCAACCTCCGGATCGATCAGGCGGAGCTTGCGACTGAGCAGCCAGCCGCTCACGTCGGGCAAGGCCGCATTGATCATGAGCAGATCGACATTGCCGCGGCCATAAGTCCTGGAGACCTCGGCCCCATTGCCGGCACGCTCGACGCGAACCCCCAGCGCAACAAGATCGGCCGCGAGCCGGGCAAAGACCTCGTCGCGGTGTTCGACCAAAAGAACTGTCACTTGATCACTCGACATCACTTCCTCGCTCCTTCACGGCGCGTCAGCCCGCGCCGTTGCATCCATGTCCACGAATCAGTAAGACGTGCCGAAACCGCTTTTGGTTCGCGCACGAAGCCGCCCACTGCTGGGTCAGGCCGTGAGAAGTGGCGTCGCCGATCGAACGCAAAGAAGATGCCGAAACGTCTACCAGCCACTCACTACGGCCTGACCCCAATACAGCTCATACAGCACCAGTCCATGGACTGTCGCTGCACGTTGGGCGTCAGCAGAGCGCTGACCGGCAGGCGGTCGGAAATGAGTTGGAAGTTCGTCATGATAGGTCGCGGCAAATGAACGGCGTCTTTCCCTTTATCGGCGGCCGACCGCCGTTGGTTCAGCATGGCTTTCAATTTCATCATCATTACCATCACCATAGTGAACAATTACCATTTTACGCTTTGGCCGGAAGAAGTCAAGGGCCGGCCCATGGTGTTCAGGAGAACTGGAAAGTCGGGGTCCGGTCCAATCCTGTTCGGCACGATTATTGCATAAGTGCCAAGCGAAGCCAAGTCCGACA
>CAYYBU010000520.1:0-3440 GCA_964469945.1 uncultured Planctomycetaceae bacterium | reverse complement strand
TGGCACGCAGGGGGTTGCCCGCACTGCCGGCGGACGACGAAGACGTATCGAAGGCGTTGTCGGCGGCCACGGCCGCGCTGGCGCCCGCCACGCCACCGTTGGACGTCGGGCTGCGCTGGGCCTGCGCGATGGCGAACAGGCCCAGGGCCACGACAATCCCCAGGACCACGACGCGGAGGAGAATGCGTTTCATGAGGGTAAACCCCCGGAAGAGGGATGCTGCGCTTCACTGAAGGCGTAGCTTATTACCACAATCGCCGCCGCGGCGGAAGATCAATTCACATCTTCCGGCCCGTAGCGGCCGCGATACTCGTCGGCCGGGTACTTTGCCGCATTTTTCACCATCTTGTGGCGAATGGCCGTCGACAGGTCGAGCCCCAGCTCGTTGGCCATGGCCAGCGCGTAGCAGAGCACGTCGGCCAATTCTTCGCCGACGGCCGCCAGCGTCTCCGGCTGCCCGGCCACGGCCCGGGACTGCTCGGCCGAGATCCACTGGAAATGTTCCATCAATTCGGCCGCTTCGATGGCCAACGACATGGCCAAATTCTTCGGCGCATGGAACTGGTGCCAGTCGCGCTCGGCGACGAAATCGTTGACGAGTTGTTTCAACTGTACCACGCTGGTGTCGGTATCGGACATCATTCTCGTCTAGAACCCCGGCAAAAGCTGTTGGCACGGCGGCTGCATGCGCTGCTGGTAGCGCTGCCGATAGCCCTCGGCCAGATGCATCGTCACTTCCAGCGCCAGCAGGTCGGCCCGCGTCATCACGTGACGCGCGCTGCGGGCCCCCAACCCCTGGACCAACTCCGTTACCACTTGCAGGTGCAGGTGCATCGTTTGCCGGGCGCTGAGGCCGGCCGTCACCAGCAGTTTCGCCAACCGCTCGAGTTCGAAGCTCAGGTTGCCCGAGCCCATGATGACGTAGATCCGCAGCAATTCGCGATAATGGGCGACCAATTCCGCCGGCAGCGGCGCGGCTTCCGTGCGGGGCTCGCCGGCTTGCGGCGGCGGCTCGATCACGGCCCATTGCTCTTGGATCAGCCGGGTCGCTTCGTCGTGCTCGCGCTGCAGCCGCGTTTGCTCGGCGCGATGGAGTTGCTGGTTCTCGCGGATGAGTTGATGTCGCTCGATCGCCCGGGCGACGATCCAGATCAGGTTTCGCGTCGTGGTGGTGTCGACGCAGACGTAGCCGTCGGCGCCGACCTCGAAGCATAGGGAGGCCATTTCCTGCTCGCTGGGCGCGCCCAGGACGATGATCGGCTCGTCGGCCCCGCCGGTACGGTAACCCTCGATGAGGTCCAGCGCATCGAGTTCCTCGGGCTCGTGGCTGACCAGCACGGCGTCGAACACTTCTTCGCGGAGCCGGGCCAGAGCGGCGACCGTCCCCACGGCCTCCTCCAACAGCACGTGGGCGGCGCTATCGTTGGCAAAGGCTTCGGCCAGCCAGCCGCCCATGCGCGCGGGTGTGGTGATATAAAGGGCCTTGATCCGCTGCGGCAAATTGCGCCAACCGGGCGCCGATTGCAGTAGGGAGGATTTGTGCTCCGCGAGCATCGCACTCATGACACCGCCCGGTTGAGGATCGCGGCACGGAAAAGTGGTCAAACGCGGCCGTACTCTAGCGATGCCGGCCCGATGGGTCAAGGCGGAGTTCCCTATGGCTTTTCGTCGCGAAAACGGGCAAAATGACAGTTATGGAAAGCGGCGTGCCCTCCATCCCGTCCCAAGACCGAAGCCCTAAGGCAGCCGGCAGGAAGAAAACTACCCGCCGCTGTAGGGAACGCCCTCTGTGGCGTTCCGTGCGTCACCGAGAAACTGGAACGCCACGGAGGGCGTTCCCTACAGCGGTTCAACACCTTGGGTAGCCTATTTCCTGCTGGCTGCCTAAGACCTAAGACCCAAACCCGCGTCAGGCCCCGACAGAGCCCCCCTTTCATGAAGATTGCCTATCTCGATTGTTTCAGCGGCATTAGCGGCGACATGATGCTCGGCGCGCTGGTCGACGCCGGCGCCCCGGTGGAAAAAATCAACGAGGCGATCGCGTCCCTGGGGCTTCCCGGCTGCCGGCTGGTCGCCCGCGAGGTGAAAAAACACGGCTTCCGCGCCACCCAGGTGACCGTGGAGTATGCACCCGAGCACGTCCATCGCCATTTGCACCAGATCCTGGCGATGATCGAGGCCGGGCGGCTCTCGCCGCGGCAAAAGGGGACTGCCGGGCGGATCTTCACCCGGCTGGCCGAGGCCGAGGCCAAGGTCCACGGCAGCAGCGTGGAACAGGTCCATTTCCACGAGGTGGGGGCGGCCGATTCGATCGCCGACATCGTGGGCACGGCCGTCGGCTGCGACCTGCTGGGGCTGGAGCGGCTGCACGCCTCGCCGGTGCCGACGGGCACGGGCCGCATCCGCATCGCCCACGGCGAGTTCAGCGTGCCCGCCCCGGCCACGGCCGAACTGTTGCGGGGCATCCCGCTGGCCCCCTCGGCCATCGAGTGCGAGTTGACCACGCCCACCGGGGCGGCCATCCTGGCCACACTGGTCGAGTCGTTCGGTCCCCTGCCGGCCATGACGACGCAACAGATCGGCTACGGCGCCGGCCAACGCGATCTGGAGCAGCAAGCCAACGTGCTGCGATTGTTGGTGGGTGAAACGAGCGACGACGATGCCGGTTCGCAGGTCTGCGTGTTGGAAACCAACCTCGACGATAGCAGCGGCGAGCTGATCGGCTACTGTATCGGGCGGCTGTGGGAGGCGGGCGCGTTGGACGTTTACACGACGGCCATCCAAATGAAGAAGAATCGCCCCGGCGTGAAGCTCTCGGCGCTTTGCCAGGCCGCCGACGTCGCGGCCCTGGAAGCGGTGCTGTTTGAGGAAACCACCACGCTGGGCGTGCGCCGCTGGATGGCCGACCGGCACGTGTTGCCGCGGCAAGCGCATCAGGTCGAGACCCCCTGGGGACCGGTCGAGGGCAAGATCGGTTGGCTGACCCCCGAGCGGGCCCGTTTCGTCCCCGAGTTCGAGTCCTGCCGTCGCATCGCCGCCGAGCGCCACCTGCCGTTGCGTGAAGTTTATGAGGCAGCGCAAAAAGCCTTCTCGAGCAGCGAGGTACGACCGCAACCTTAATGTAGCAGGCACACGCCGTGTGCCGTTCGCCGATTACGGCACACGGCGTGTGCCTACTACATTTGCTTTCCCTGGATAACCTGGGCATGTTGCTCCTGACGAAACTCAACGAACCGTCGACGTGGCTGCTGCTGGGCGTGGCCGTGGTTGCGGGGATCTTGTTGTTGCGGACCAACCGCTATTACGCGCGGCAGCGACAACAACAACCATCGGCGCCGGGTCCTACGACGGCGGCGCCGCAGAGTGCGCGCTGCCACGTGGAAGCGCCCGCGGGGATGGCCCGCTGGGAGGTGGCGATGCACGACACGGCCCGCGAGTTG
>CAYYBU010000519.1:0-3446 GCA_964469945.1 uncultured Planctomycetaceae bacterium | reverse complement strand
CACCCGCTATCGCCGGAAGGACGCCGCCGGTCATCGCCGAGAAAACCGAGCAGCCCCCGGGGGGTGGTCACTTCTTCGGGGGGTGGCCCCGATTCCGAGCTTTCCGGCAAGGGACGGCTGGCCCACTGCCGCAAGTTGCAGGAGACGTCCACGTACCGCACATAGAGCCGCCGCGCCTGCGGATCTTCACGCAGCAGTTGATCCAAGCGCGCCATTTTCGCGGGCGTCGCCGTGTCGTCCAGGGCGGCGACTGTCAGCTCATGCAATTCTTCAAAAAGGCTGCGGGGATTATTCTGGGGGTCGATCATCGGTTTTCCTCCCTGCACACGGCGCGTTCGATGCACTCCTGGAGGTCGCCGCGGAGTTTGGCCACCGCCCGCTGCGTTCCGCGCACGGAACGCCCCAATTTGAGGGCCATGTCCTTGATGGTCTCTTCACCGCCATAAAAGTGCCAGAGGAGTTGGCGGCCGACCATGGTCAACTTATTGAGGCAGCCATCGAGTGCGGCGCGGCGGGCGTCGGCTTCCTCCGATGCCGCCGCCAACTCCTCAGCCAGCAGATCAAGGGTTTCCGGGCTGAAGCGGCTGCGGTCGCGACCCAACTTTTTGCGATACGTCAATACCTGATAGAAGGCGATCTTCCGCGCCCATGCGCCGAAATCGCCCGTCGGATCGTACTGGCCGAACTGCTCCCAGAGCTTGAGCTTCGTGGCTTGCAGGATGTCGTCCACATCCGCCCAGTTGGGCACCAGGGTGGCCACGTAGGCGGTCAGCCGCCGCTCTTGCCGGGCGAGCAGCCCGATGAACTCGATGCCACGCTGGTCTGGGTCCTGATACTCGGCCATGAATGGCCCTCGGTCCCGCGTTTCTTTAACGGACATACACCACCATCAGTGGGGTGCGATTGCTTGGTCTCCTCTTCTAGTAGGCGCACCCCAAGCCCAAGCGAACATCGAAAACCGCCAAAATTGTTACGGCTAGAAAAGGTAGCACGTTTGCTGTCAGAAGGTGGGCAGTGGGAACCCACAGCGGCTATCGGCACCACGTGGAACGGCGAGTATGCCTTTACTTCGGCGTAAACGCCGAACCGGTAATCTTCAAGGCGGCCGTGTACTGCGAAACCTTCTTCTTCGGCAAAGTCACCAACAGGCCCTCGGCGGTCTGCTTCCAGGCGAGCTTGCCGTCGTAGCCCAGCAGACTGACGGCCTCGATCCGATTGACATCGGCCCCCTGCGGCCGGGCGAGCGAGCGGATCAACAGTTGCCGATCCTCCGGCCAGCCCAAGGCGATCGCGTACAGCGTGGGACCCTTGGTGGTGAAACGGATTTCCCGGGCATCGTAGCGGAAATCCTCGGCGAAATGGCCCCCCTTCACTTTAATCGCGCTCTCGCCATAGACCACCCAGGGCCGGGTGCCGAAAATGGCCTCGCCATGAATGGCGCTCCACTGGGCCAACTGCTCGAGCATTTGCTCCACTTCGGCGTCCAGCGAGCCGTCGGGACGCTGCACGACGTTCAACAACAGGTTGCCATTCTTGCTGACGTTGTCCACCAGCATGTGAATGACCCAACTGACCGGACGGAACTTCCAGTGGCGATTGTAGAACCAGTCGCCGATCGAGGTGTCGGTCTGCCAGGGATGCGGTTCGATCTTGGGCATGATGCCCCGTTCGAGATCCTCGACCCAGCGGCCGTCGGATTTCTGTTTGCAGTTGTAGACGGCCTCCACCTTGCCATCGTGCAGCGCCGCGTCGGAGTTGTATAGGTGGGCGATGAGGCTCAGGCCCACCGTGTTGCCGAAGGGCACGCCACCGTCGCTATAGAGCAGATCGGGATGGTAGTTGTCCACCAGTTCCTTGATTTCCGCGTACCACTGCCGCTGCCACTTGGGGTTGTTGCTGTACCAGCCGCGGTCGCCCGGCTCGGCGGGGAAATGATAGAGGTCCTGGAACTCGGGCTTGGCGCCGTCGTAGGGCACGCCGGCCTTCGGCCCGCTCTTGTCGGCGCCGTGGCTGGACTGGAACCAGGTGAAACTGGCTCCCAAGTGCTCGGAGACGCCGAAACGCAGGCCGTATTTGCGGGCCGCCTTCTGCCAATCGCCCACCACGTCGCGCTTGGGGCCCATGTTGACGGCGTTCCACTTGTGCAGCTTCGAGTTCCAGAGGAAGAAGTTGTCGTGGTGCGAGCCCATGCTGACGAAATACTTCGCCCCGGCCTTCTTGTAGAGCGCCATCAGCCGGTCCGGGTCCCACTTCTCCGCCTTCCACAGCGGGATGATGTCCTTGTAGCCGAACTCGGAGGGGTGGCCGTAGTGCTCCAGATGATACTTGTAATGGCCGCTGCCCTGTTCGTAGATGCCGCGGGCGTACCAGTCGCCGTCCATGGGCACGGCCTGCGGACCCCAGTGGGCCCAGATGCCGAACTTGGCATCGCGGAACCAGTCGGGGCACTCGTATCGCTTCAGCGATTCCCAGGTGGGTTGGAACGGCCCAGGGGCGATCGGCAGATTGGCCGCAGACCCGAGCTTGTCGGCAGTCGCCACGTGGGCAGTCGCGAGAATTGCGGCCAGCAGGCCAGCCAAGACGAGGCACTTCTTGAGCTTCACGTTGCGGTTCATTGAGGTTTCCTCCGTCAGTCCAAGGAATCAAGATGGGAGCTCACTGCCGCCCATTGTAACACGACGGCGGAGAACGGTAAGGCGTCCCACCCAACGAGATGTCGTCGGCGCGGAGCCGGCCTCGCTGTTCAACGCAGCCGCCGAAACGTCTCTGGCGATAGCCCCAAGACGTTCTTGAAGGCACGAGAGAAATGAAATGGATCGTCGAAGCCCAACTCCGCAGCTACCTGCTTGACGAGAACACCTGGTTTCTGCAAGCGTTCTGCGGCAAGGTTCATCTTCAGACGCATCAGAAACTGGTAGGGCGTCTGGTGATCGTAGCGGCGGAATAGCCTGCAAAGATAGGCGGGCGTTACGTGGCACTGTCGGGCAATCTGCGGCAGGCCGGTTAACCGTGCATAGTTGGCCTGGATGTGCCGATGGCACCGTTCATAGGTGGCGTACGCAGGCGTCTGGGCGGCTTCCCAGGTCGACAGCGATTCGGCCATCTTCAGCACCAGATACTCAAGCAACGTTGCGCACACCCGGGAGGTAAGACGAGTCGATTTCAGCCCATTCTGGATCAGGTCGTCAAAAATCCGTTGCATCTCGCCGGGGGCGAACACGCGGCCGCTAGTACCCGGCGCCAAGGCGTGTTGGTGGAGCAATCTGGCAGCCCGGCGACCCGCAAAATCGACAAAGTACTTAGCCAGTGGATCGTTGCGGTCGGTGGTGATGCGGTGCGGTATGTCGGGGCCGTAAGTGAACACAGTGCCCGGTAGCAATCGTACCTCCTTTCCAGAGAGCAACAGGGCTCCGTTGCCGCGCGCGACAAACTCGCGCGCCAGAGCC
>CAYYBU010000518.1:0-3447 GCA_964469945.1 uncultured Planctomycetaceae bacterium | reverse complement strand
CACCGGCACTCATGCCGGCAGCGGCGGCGGCGGCGAGGGTTTTGGCGGCCGCGGCAGCGGACATCGCAAGGCCATGCTGGCCAGCGGCGGCGGCACCAAGCAGTCGGAACGCGCCGTGGCCGCCGCGCTGCACTGGCTCTATCGCCATCAACTCTCCGATGGAAGCTGGAGCCTCGCGGGCTACAAGCAGCGCTGCAGCGACGCAAGTTGCACGGGCCCCGGCAGTTCCCATTCCGACACGGGCGCCACCGGCCTGGGACTGCTCCCTTTCCTGGCCGCCGGCCAAACCCATAAGACCAAGGGACCCTACCGGAAGACGATCCAAGACGGCCTGCTGTGGCTTTGTCGCCACCAGGAGCGGGACGGCAACCTGGCCAAGGGTTGCGAGCAGCCGATGTACTCCCACGGCCTGGCGACCATCGCGCTGTGCGAGGCCTATGGACTGAGCGCCGACCGGACCCTAGGCAACGCCGCTCAAGGGGCCATCAACTACATCCTGGCCGCGCAGAACAAGAACGACTTCGGCTGGCGTTATACGCCCGGCGAGGCCGGCGACACCTCGGTGGTCGGCTGGCAGGTGATGGCCTTGAAGAGTGCGCACATGGCCGGACTGAACGTGGGCGGCTCGAGCTTGGAAGCGGTCGGCAAGTGGTTCGACCTGGTGAAGTCGGGCCCCAACGGCTCGAACTTCTCCTATCAGCCCAACAGCGGCGCCACGCCGCCGATGAGCGCGGTGGGCCTGCTCTGCCGGCAGTATCTGGGCACCAAGCGCGACGACCCGATGATGATCGACGGCGTGAAGTACCTGATGGGCCACCTGCCGGACGCGAACCTGCACAACGTCTACTACTGGTACTACGCCACGCAGGTGTTGCACAACTACACCGGCTATGAATGGGACACCTGGAACCGGGCGATGCGGAAGCTGTTGATCAACACCCAGACCAAGGAGGGCTGTGCCTCGGGGAGTTGGTCGCCGACTTCTCCGGCAGCCGACGCCTGGGGGCCCCAAGGCGGCCGGCACATGTTGACGGCCCTGTCGGCCCTGACGCTGGAAATCTACTATCGCTATCTGCCTCTGTACAAGACCGATCAACCGGAGGGCGGCGGACCGGCCGCCGCGGCCACCGAGAGTAAGCTCAAGAAGGACGCCCAGAAGGCCGTGGACGCGGCCAAGTAGGCTGCCAAGTCGATTGCAGTCGGAAATGGGGACTGGCTCCGTCGCCTCAATGCGACCGAAGGGGACAGTCCCATTTTCGTGGCCTCCTGCCACAAAAATCGGGACAGTCCCCCCTTTTCCGCGAACCTTGCGCAGTAGAACGAGTTGGTGTCGGAGAACTGGGGCGCCGCTTCGCTATATCACAGCCACCCGCGCCGGCCCTACATGGCCGTTCCGAGTTGAAGTATACTGATATTATCATGTTGTCTAGCATCGCGCATTGGCAGGAACTCCCATGAGACTCACTTGCATACTATTGGTCGCCACGCTGGCCACCATTGGACGGTTCGGCGCGGCCGCGGCCGAGGAAAATCCCACGAAGTTCATCGCCGCTTTGCGGGACAACGGTTACGCCGACATCGCCGTCGAGTACCTCACCGATCTGAAGGAGAGCAAGAAGCTGCCGGCCGACCTGGCCGACGTCTGGGACCTGGAGATCTCGAAGTGTCTGCGCAGCGCCTCGAAACAGGCCTACAGCAAGGCCGAGGCGGACCGCGACATGGCCGACGCCCAGGAGCACATCAACAAGTTCCTCAAGGAGAAGCCCAACCATCCCGAGGCGGTCTCGGCGTTGGTGTCGTGGGCCGGCTTCGCCACCGACAAGGCCGTCGAGCAGTTGCGATTGTCGAAGGACTCGCGGGTTTCCAAGGAGAAGCAGGCCGAGCATCTTGCGGCGGCGCAGGCGGCCTTCGAAGAGGCGCGGCCCAAGTTCGCCGAGGCGGCCGAGAACTTCAAGAAGATGTTGACCAAAGCAAAGAGCAAGGCCAGCCGCGAGGAAATCACCGGCAAGTGGCAGGACGCCCGCTTCCAGGCCATCCTCTGCGATTACTACATGGCCGAGACCTACGCCGATCGGAAGGACCCCAAACGCAAGGAGATCCTGGAAAAGGCATCCAAGGAGTTCGACGAAGTCTACCAGTTGAGCCGCGACGGCCTGGCCGGCCTATATCCGCACATGTGGCAGGGCAAGTGCGCCATGGAGCTCGGCGACGATGAACTGGCCATGGACATCTTCGACGAGGTGATCGTCCGTCTGCCCGACCCGAACGATCGTACCCGGATCGCGCCCGAGATCGAAGCCCTGCTTTCGCAAGTGCAGCGATTTCGCTTGGAGCTGATCGCCAAGAAATCGCCCAAGCAGTTCGTCGCCGAGGCGAAGACCTTCCGCTTGAACTACCGCCGCCTGAAGCAGACCGACGGCTACCAGGAGATCAGCCTGCAGTTGGTCAAGACGCTGCTGGCCGAAGCGGAGAAGGCCAGCGGCGCGGAGAAGTCGAAGCTTTCGGGCGATGCCAAGTCCATCCTGGCGGAAATGATCCGCGTTCCCAGCGGTGTGCAGCCGGATGCCATTCAGTTGCGGCAGAAGCTCCTGGGCGACAGCGGCGCCGCCGGCGGCACCTTCGACGAAGAGGTGACGCTGGGAGACCTGTCGCTGAACGATAAGAAGTACGACGACGCCATCACGCATTACAAACATGCGATGGAACTGTACGATAAGATGCCCGAGACGACCCAGCGGAAGAACGAGAAACAAGCCAAGGCCGTGGTCGGCGTGTTGGCCCAGACCTATTACGCCATCGCCCACGAGCAGTTCAGCAAGGGCAAGTTGACCGATTGCCTGAACACTTTGAAGATTCTCATTGTGAAGCCGGCCGAGGGGCCCGACTATCGCGACAGCGCGGCGGCGCCGTTGGGGGCCTTCCTGGCGGTCACCACCATGCTGAACCAGTACCTGGCCATCACCGAACCGGACCAGGAAGCGGAGCGCACGGCGGCCCTGAACCGCGTCATCAAAATGGCCGACTACGCCACCCACACCTGGCCGGACAAACCCGAGACCGACGACATCCGTATGACCCTGGGGCAGGCTTATCTTGTCAGCCACCAGGTCGACAAGGCCCTGAAGCAGTTCGATACGGTCAATCCCAAGTCGGACCGCTATCCGACCGCCATGCACCTGGAGGGGCGCACGTACTGGACGCGCTACCTGATGGCGAAGCAGAAGCCGGAAAGCCAGCGCGATCCGAAGGCCATGGCCGCGGACCGGGAAAAGGCCGTCCAGGCGATCGCGACCAGCGTCGAGTTGCAGCGCAAGCTCCCCGCGCCCGACCAGCGCGCCCAAGCGGCGTTGGTGGAAACGCAACTGCTCTTGGCGGACATGACCTTGGAAGGGGGCGACGGCAAGGGGGCCGCTGCCTTGTACCAGCCGCTGGTCGATACGATCAAGA
>CAYYBU010000517.1:0-3454 GCA_964469945.1 uncultured Planctomycetaceae bacterium | reverse complement strand
CGTGGCGGCCTCCAACGGCGGCACCACCTCGCAGGACTTGAAAACCGGCTATCTGGTCGGCGCCACGCCCCGCTACCAGCAGTTTGCCATCCTGGTGGGCTCGATCTCCTCGGCCTTGGTGATCGGCTGGATCCTCATCGCCTTGAACCAGGCCAGCACGGTCTACACGAAAAAGGATCTGCCCGCGCTGAAAGTGCCGCTGAACGTGGCCGAGTTGACCGAGCGGGCCCGCGCCCCCGATGACGAAACGCAGTATCGCGTGTGGCACGCCGTGGAGGGCAATCCGCAAGGGGTTCCGTCGGGCAAGTATCTGGTCGACGGGCGCGGGCGGCTTCGCTACCTGGTCGATCCGGGCATCAACGGCGTCATCGACCGCCGCGACGACGGCACCGAGGTGCTGAAGTTCAAGGCCCCCAAAGCGCGCATCATGGCCTTGATCACCGACGGCATTCTCAACCAGAAATTGCCCTGGACGCTGGTCCTGCTGGGCGTTTTCATCGCCGTCGTGCTGGAACTTTGCGGCGTACCGTCGCTCCCCTTTGCCGTGGGCGTCTATTTGCCGCTGTCGTCGTCGACGCCCATTTTCGCCGGCGGGCTGATCCGCTACCTGTCCGATCGTTGGGCGCGGGGTTCCGGTGGCCGGCCACGCTCGGCCAGCGAAGCGGAGATGAGCCCCGGCGTGCTGTTGGCGACCGGCTTCATTGCCGGCGGCGCGATTGCCGGCGTGCTGGTGGCGTTTCTCTCCTTCAGCGACGAATTGCCCAAGCGGCTGGGGACCTGGCAGTTCCGCCATGCCACGATTTCTCAGGCCGAACCGCTGGCCCAGGAGTGCCAGGAGGCAGCGGCCCGGGAACTGGGCGACGGCCAGCAACAGAAAGCCTTGGCCGGCGAGATCGCCAAACTGAATAAGGAGCAACTTCCCCGATACGTCGAGGTTGCCGCGGGCACGACGATCGAACTGCCCAAGGAGCAAAAGTACGAGGTGCGGGAACGTGCCACTTTGGGCGCGGTTGCCGCGCGCACGCTGGGCCGTGCCGACAAGGCCACGTTGTTATACGAGCTGAACAAGCCCCATTTGAAGTTGCCCGCCGGGCTGCCCGCCGGCGCGACGCTGAAAATTCCGCAGGGGACCGAGGCAGCCTTGGACGCCTTTGCCGTGCTCTGCGTGCTGCTCCTGCTGGTGGGAGTGGGCTGGTTGCTGGCCTCACCGCCGCTGGGCAAAGAAACGATGATTGTCAACAAAGCGGAGGATTCATGATGCGCGATTTTGGGACCGGCAGATTTACAACTGCCGCAAGAAAGTATCTGGCACACGCCGTGTGCCGTTGGCGGCGGCACACGGCGTGTGCCGGATACGTTGACGTTTCCCTGCCGATCCCTAGGCGGTTCCTGGGCGTGGCAACAGCGGTCCTGGCGGTAATCTTCGCCGCCGCGGCGGCCCGGGCGGACGAAGGCATGTGGCTTTTTAGCAATCCGCCCACGAAAGAACTGCACGATCGCTACGCCTTCGATCCGCCGCAAACGTGGTACACGCATCTGCAACGCGCCGCGGTGCGTTTCAACACGGGCGGCTCGGGCGAGTTCGTCTCCTCCAGCGGCCTGGTGCTGACGAATCATCATGTGGGCATCGACGCCTTGCACAAGCTCAGCAGTAAGAAGAAGGACTACGTGGCCGAGGGCTTTTTTGCCCGCAGCCGCGGCGAGGAGCTGAAGTGTCCGGACCTGGAGCTCAACGTGCTGATGAGCATCGAGGACGTGACCGCGCGGATCGGCGCGGCGGTGCGTCCGGGAAGCAGCCTGGCCGCGGCGGAGCGAGCCCGCCGGGCGGCGATGAACACCATCGAGCAGGAGTCGCTGGCCCGCACCGGCTTGCGCAGCGACGTGATCACGCTCTATCACGGCGGCATGTATCAGCTCTACCGTTTCAAGAAGTACACCGACGTGCGGCTGGTCTTTGCGCCGGAGGAGGACATCGCCGCCCTGGGGGGCGATCCCGACAATTTCGAGTATCCCCGCTACGATCTGGACATCTGCTTCTTCCGCGTCTATGAGCAGGGCCGCCCGGCGAAGATCGAGCACTACTTGCAGTGGAGCCACGCGGGGGCCGGCGACGGCGAGTTGATCTTCGTCTCGGGCCATCCGGGCCATACGGATCGGCAGGATACGCTGGCCCATCTGGAGTTCCTCCGCGACACGTCGCTGCCGGTAACGCTCGACATGATCCGCCGCCGCGAGGTGCTGTTGACGGCCTACGGGCAGCGCAACGACGAAAATGCCCGCCGCGCTCAGGACGCGCTGCTCTCGCTGCAAAATTCCCGCAAGGCCGATATCGGCCGGCTGGGTGGCCTGCAGGATCCGGCCGCCATGAACGAGAAGCGGGCGAGATCAGTGACCCTAAAGAGCGCCTCCATTACGCCCGAGAAGCGGGCCGCGGAAACGCGCTTCCGCCAGGCCGTGGCCGCCGATCCGCAGCTCAGCCGCGATTGAGGCGATGCCTGGGGCGAGATCGCCGCGGCCTTGAAGACGTGGCAGGGAGTCTACGTCGACGAAACCCTGATCGAACACGGCTCGGCCTTCAACAGCAGCCTGTTTCACCTCGCCCGGGCGCTGCTGCGGCTGGTCGAGGAAAACGAAAAACCGAACGCCGAACGGCTGCGCGAATTTCGCCAGTCGAATCGCGCCTCGCTGGAGCAAGCGCTGTTCACCCGGGCGCCGATCTACGAGCAGTTGGAGACCGTGAAACTGGCCGATTCGCTGGCCATGTTCGTGGAGTGGAAGGGCGCCGACGACGAGCTGGTGCGCAAGGTGCTGGCGGGCAAGTCGCCTTCGGATCGCGCTGCCGAACTGGTCGCCGGGACGCGGCTGATGGACGTTGCCATGCGACGGAAGCTGGTCGCGGGCGGGCTGCCCGCCATCGAGGCCGCGCACGACCCCATGATTGAATTGGCCCGGCTGGTGGATCCGCCGTCGCGCAAGTTGCGGCGCACGGTGGAACAGCAGGTGGGCGAGCCGATGCAGCAGGCCTATGCCCGGCTGGCCCGCGCGCGGTTCGCCGTGGAGGGGACCGGCATTTATCCGGACGCCACGTTCACGCTCCGCCTGGCCTTCGGCGTGGTCCGCGGTTACACGCGCGGCGACGAGCAGTTTCCGCCCTGGACCACCTTGGGCGGGGCCTTCCGGCATTCGGCCGAGCATGGCGGCTGCCGGCCCTTTGCCATGCCCAAGCGATGGCTCCAGCGCAAGGACCGCCTGGACCTGTCCACGCCGCTGAATTTCATCTCCACGGCCGACATCATCGGCGGCAATTCCGGCAGCCCGGTGGTCAATCGTCAGGGCGAGTTGGTGGGGGTGATCTTCGACGGCAATCTGCCCTCCTTGGTAGGGGATTTCCTCTACGACGACAAGGAAGGCCGTGCCATCGCCGTCGATAGCCGGGGCATCGAGGCCGCCCTGC
>CAYYBU010000516.1:0-3459 GCA_964469945.1 uncultured Planctomycetaceae bacterium | reverse complement strand
CGTCGCCGGATCGCCAGCGTGGTGCAGCGCACGATTTCCTGCACCTCGATGGGAAAGAGATTGGCCTGCTGAATGACGCCGCCGGACTGGATCTGCTGGCTGAAGTCGATCTGTCCCTGGCCGATGAGCATGGATGGCGGATAGTAACCCAACTTCGCCTGCCGCGTGCTGACGCCCCAGGGAACGGCCCGCCGCGTCCCCGCGCCGGCGGCGCGAATGTTGGGAAACTGCACCTGGCTCATCCAGGGGGCGAAGGCGATTTCCAGCTTCAAGGCCGCCGTGTAATGGTCCAGGGCCTCGCCCAACATGCCCATCTCGTAGTAGCACTCGCCCACCATGGTTTCATAGCAGATCGAGTCGATCCAGCGCGACTGGGAGGTCTTGATCGCGCCGCGGCCTTCGTTGCTGAAGGTGTTCAACGCCGCGCGGTATTCGCCGTCGTAGAAGTCGCCGAAGGCAAGGTGGTAAGTGGCCGAGGGGGTCTGCCGCGGTCCGAGCTGGGCCGCGGCGCGATCGCCGAGGCCGGCCACAGCCAAAAACCCGCCCAAAACGAGCGCGCCCAACCGTCGCAGTCCGACGGGAGAAACCTGCTTCGCGGTGGCACCTGCACTGAACGCCATTTTGTCCTACCCGTGGCCAACGCCCGCTGGCTGGCTGTTGCGAAAGAAACTTGCCCGGGATCGGTCGAGAAATAACCGGGGCCCGAAGACGGAAGTCCACTTCGACCAATCCCCAGTTTGATCTTACCCCTTTTCCCGGAGATGTGCCAGAAGACCGAGCGGCGTTCCAACGTATCCGGCACACACCGCGTGCCGCCGGGCAAGCGGCACATGGAGTATGCCGAATACGTTTAGACCGTACAGAGTCTCCAACCGTCAAAGTCTAAAGTTTCCCGCCCTGGCAGACGATAACTTGGGTGCCGATTGTATCACTCAAGACACTTTCGCGGCGCGTATCGCGTGCAAAGAATGCGCAGGATGCGCACTTTAGCCAATTGAAGGATGGAGGTGGTCCATGCGGGGCTCCAACCAGTATCGTTCGCTTCGTGCCTTGCTGTTTGCCCTGGGGGCCACGATGGCGATCGGGGTGACGGGCTGCCAATCGGACGTGGGCGGGCAAACGCTCCCCAGTCCGTATTACATGCAGGACGACGTTCAATACTTCCCGCCCGGGCCGCAAATGAAGCTACAACGGGAAGCGGCCGCCCAAAAGGCTTATAACCAGGAAGAGGCTCTCAGCCAGCCCTAGGCTTGCCGAAGAGCAGCGATCACAGCCGAACGTCGTTTCCCCCGTTTCCAGGCATCGCAAACTTAGCCCCGGCGGTTTCGATCTGCTTGGCAACGATGGGGGGACGACGTTGGGGGGACGGCGCCTTGCGATGTTGGCGTCCAGGGTGTCGGTGTCGCCACGGCGATACCACTTGGACGTCAACAACGCAAGGATCCTACCGCGGAACAGTCATGGAACTCTCTCAAGCCGCGCAACATTGGGCCTATGTGGTCTTGATCTGGATCGGCTTCGGCAGCCTGGCCGGACTGTTGGCGCGCGTCGTGCTGCCGGTCCGCGAACCTACGAGCCTCCTGCCTGCGTTGGCTTTGGGCATTGCCGGCAGCGCCCTGGGCCTGGCCGTCTACTCTTGGGCCATCGGCAATCGGCAGCTCAATCCGATCAGTCCCGTGGGCTTCCTGGCCGCGGCCGGCGGCGCCCTGGTGCTGTTGGCGATCTATCAAGTGATCCATGCGTATTGGCCCGCACACGCCGACGAGGAGAAGCCCGCGGCGGAAGACGATTAACGTATCCGGCACACTCCGTGTGCCGTCGTCCGTCGGCACACGAAGTGTGCCGGATACATCAAACCGCGACCTGCGGGCCCCGCAGACGGCCGACCAGCCAACGCTTCAACCGCAACAGTTGCAGGCGGGACAACACGGCGGGGAAGTGCGTGAAACGGTAACTCGTGGCCAGCGCGGTCTGCCAGGGCCGCTTGATCTCCAGCGAGCCCACGCCCAGGTCGTAACGCTGGTCGCCGCGGTCGAAACCGTCTTCCAACATGCGGGCGTCCAGCACCAGGCCCGGCCGCACCGCGGAAAACTCGGGATCGAAGCCCTTCCGCAGTCCATAGACGCGGCCCCGATAAATGTAGTTGTAGACGAAGGCCACCGCGCGGCCGTCCACCTGCAACAGGTTCAGATCGACCGTACCGGCCCGGGCGGCCGCGGCATGAGTCTCGCGCAGATAGCGGGCGACCTCCGGGCTGCTGAGCGTGGTGCCGTCGTCGACCGTGCTCTGCCAACTGCGCTGGGCAAGCTCGACGCAGGCGTCGTAGAGGTCCCAACGAGGTTCGCCATCGTCATAGGCTATCCCCTCGGGCCGATAACGCACGAAAGAGACCTGCCCCCGCTCGGCGAGCCGCCGGCCGCAGCGTTCCACGTTGTGCCGCCATTTCTTCTCGCGGCTGTTCCAATACTCGGCCCACGTCCCGGCCAGTTCGATCTGCGGCGCCACGTCCAAGACCTGCTGCTGCGGAGGCAAGCCGGCCTGTTCCATGGTCCGCGCGGTGCGGCCGTGGTCGCAACCGTCCACGTCGACCCAGCGCAGGTCCAACAGGTCCCAATCGCGCGGCTGGCGACGCAGGTAACGCATCCCGGCCAGCAGGGTGGCCGTGGGATTGGGGCCGATCGGGCCATAGAACGTGCCCCAACTGTCCAAGGGATAGGTCAGCGTCCGCACCCGCCCGACGCGCGTCGATTCGCTCCGCACGACCAGCGGCAGGATGCCAACGGGCTGGTCGTCGGCACGCACGACCAGGACGCGGAGTTGTTGGTCCGCGGCGAAGTGCCGCCAGTAGACCTCCAGCCAATCCAGCGATTGGAAGAACGTGGCGCCGCGGGTCTGCGGCAATAGGGCGTTCCAGAGCAAACGCACGCCAGCCAGTTGCTCGATGTCGCGGATCTCTTCGACGTGAATCATGGCTTTCGCTGCTGTCTTGGGCCTACGGTGCAGACGCATTGCGTCGCGGATGGTCCTTACGGCGAGCAACCGCTGTGCCGAAGCCGAAGATGGCCCCCTGACGGGGAGGGATGACAAACTTAATTCATTATGTTGCAATGAGATGCGTCACCAGCATCAAGCTTGCCGGGAATTCCCTGCCGCCGTCGGCGTGGTAAAAAGGCAACCTGGCCGTGCCGCCGCGAGACTTTCACGCGACACCGGCCTTTCCCCCATTCCCGGGGGCCGATATAATAATCGGCTTCAGTCGCCCCGCACACCGTCCAAGTCAGCACAGGAAGCAGCAGCCGACCATGGAACACGAATGGCTCGATCGGTCCGAAACCATCCAGAAGCGGATTGTCCAACTGAAAGACTCTCTTTGACTTCGCTAACAAAAAAGCCGAGGCGGAGCGTATCGAGGGGCAAATGGCCGGGGCCGACTTCTGGGGCAACCGCGAGCGCGCCCAG
>CAYYBU010000515.1:0-3464 GCA_964469945.1 uncultured Planctomycetaceae bacterium | reverse complement strand
GGCGGCAAAACAGCTCCCATTGGACATCGGAGCTATGCCTGAAAATCCCGGGGGCTGGGGGGCAGAGCCCCCAGGTACGCTTCAGTCGGATGAACCATATAATTGCACGTGGCTTGCCGAGGGCAACCGTCCACTGGGCGGGCGGGTTGCAACAGCACCCCCATGAGTGTAAGCCTGCTGTTTCCACCCGCAAAAGAATAAAATCAGCAATTTTTTGCAGCAAAAGCAACCGAAGAGGTTGGGATGGCCGTTTTTGGAAAAGACGCAACCGTATACCCGGAAACCCTGCTGGACCCGCTGTGCGGGAAAGATTCTCAGCGGCAGTGGATGGTGCTGTATACGCGGGCGCGGCAGGAGAAGGCGCTGGCTCGCGACTTGCTCCGCCAAGAGATTCCCTTCTATCTGCCGGTGGTCAAACACGTTTCTTTGTGTCGCGGGCGGCGGCGGACGGTCGACCTTCCCCTGTTTTCCGGCTACGTGTTTCTGTACGGTTCCGAACCGGAACGGATATCCAGCCTCGCCACCAATCGCATTTCGCGGATTCTTCTGGTCAGCGATCCGGACCGCCTGGTCCAGGAACTGCGACAATTGCGGCAACTGATCGCCTCGAAGGCGCCTCTGACCGTGGAAAGCCGCCTTGTCCCCGGCACGCGCGTGCGTGTGCGGCAGGGTCCGTTCGCCGGCATCGAATGCGTCGTGTTGACGCGGCGCGGCGAGACCCGGTTGTTGGTCAGCGTGAATTTTCTCCAACGGGGTGCGTCGGTGCAGATCGACGACTTTCTCCTTGAACCGTTGAGTTGATGTTGTCTTTTTTCAACATCGGCGTTGAAAAATCGCTAGCGTCCGAAGGCAAGCGAACCGCGGAACGCCGCAATCGGGGCCGGGGAATTGCCCGCTAAGTGCTGGAATTTCAAAGGGTTATGCTCGCCAGCAGCGTGTCATGGCCGTTTCTCGGCATGTTCTTTGCTTTAACGTCGTGCGGCCAGGTGCGAACAATCGTCCCCTTGGCAACGCGGCCGTGATCGTCGGCAACCGCCCCTTTTTCGACTCTTCCTGGGGCACGGCCGCATTTCGACTTGCAGCATGACCGTTGATTGACATTTTGCCCGCAGGGCATCAAACTGAAGGCTGGCCCGATTTTGCTTGTCGCCAGTAAAACAACCCCTATGACAACCATTGAAGCGCCGGAGTGGAAACGCTGGGTGCCGAGTGTCCCGGTGTTGTGTGCATGGGGCATTTTGCTCGCCATGTTCGCATGGACGTACCTCGGCACGCTCCAGTGGTTGTGGTCGAAATGGCTACACGAGCCGGATTACGGCCACGGTTTCTTCGTGCCGATTTTCTCATTGTTTTTATTGTGGTACCGCCGCGACATGGTGGCGTCGGCTCCCCTGAAGGGCCTTTGGTGGGCGGCGCTGCCGCTGTTCCTGCTCAGCGGGTTGATTCGCTGGGCGGCGATTTACTTCAACTTTTCCATCGATCATTATTCCCTGTTCCCCCTGCTGCTGGGGCTGACGCTGCTGCTGGGCGGCTGGCGGGGCCTGCACTGGGCCTGGCCGTCGATCTTCTTCCTCGTGTTCATGATCCCCTTGCCGGGGGCGATGGCGATTTTGTTGGGGCGTCACTTGCAGACGATCGCCACGGCGGCCAGCATCTACGTGATTCAAACTTTGGGGATTGCGGCCGTGGCCCAAGGGAACCAGATCCAACTGGCCGCACAGACGCTGGAAGTGGCCGATGCCTGTAGCGGCATCCGCATGTTGATGTTGTTCTTCGCGGTCTGCGTGGGTGCGGCGCTGGTGATGCGGCGTCCGCTGTGGGAAAAGGCGGTCATTGTCGTCAGCGCCGTGCCGATCGCCATCATTTCCAACGTGGCCCGCATCACGGTCACGGCCATCATCAGCGACCTGTTCGGCGAGACTTGCGCGAATTTTGTCCACGACTACGCCGGCTGGGCCATGATGCCGCTGGCGATGGCGATTTTGTGGGGAGAAGTACTGTTGATTTCCAAGCTCCTATATGAACCGCCGTCGGAAGTGCTTCTCACGCTGGAAGACACTTCCGCGGTGGCGCGTTGAACGAATCTTTCTTTTCCGAGACTTCCTGTTCTGGCTAGCGTGATTTCATCACCAACCTTTTCCACGAGATGAGACCTATGGCGACCCACGAAGACAACGCCTTGCCCAACAGTTCCGCGCTGCTGCCTTCCGCTGCGGAGCGGCCGTCGATACTGGCCGCGGCCCCGGTCAATTTAGGCTTCTCTGGCGCGCCCGCGGCGGCGGCCGACACGGCCGGCGTTGCCAACCTGCTGGTTTATCTACATGCGTTGCGGCGACACTGGGTGGCGGCGACCGCCCTGGGCATTGTGTGCGCGGCAGTACTCGCGCCAGCCGCCTGGGTTCTGCGCGGCGCCCAGTACATGGCCTACGCGCAACTTCGCGTGGGGGTGCAGGAAAATCAATTGGTGTTCCGTACCGCGGGCGACCAGGTGGAGGTGGGACAGAACTATTTCGACATTTACAAGGCCACGCAAGCGCAACTGCTGAAAAGCCGCTTCGTGCTCTCGGCGGCGCTGCGGAAACCGGAGATTGCCGGGTTGCCCAGCGTCAAGCGCAACGAGCCCGATGCCATCGGCTGGTTGGCCGACGTGCTCCGGGTCGGCTTCCCCGAAAAGGGGTCTGAAATCATGCAGGTGAGCCTCAACGGCGCCGATCCCCAGGAGATCACGGCCCTGGTCAACGCCGTGGTGGATGCCTATCGGAACGAGGTCGTCGACGTGGAACGCAACCAGCGCGTCCTGCGCAAGAACGAGCTCGATCGTCTCTGTGCCGAGAAGGAGTCGGAGGTGCGGACCAAACGCAACGACCTGAAGCAACTGGCCGAGCAATTGGGGACCCAGGACAGCGAAACGCTGACCTTGAAACAGAAAGTGGCCATCGAGCAGTTCGCCGAGTACCGCAAGCAACAGATGCAGGTGGAATTCGACCTGATGCGGACGCAGAGCGAATACAAGACGGCGCAGGCCTACCTGGCTGCGCTGGCGGACGCTGAGATCCCCGCCTTCGAAGTCGACGCGCTGGCCATGAACGATCCCATGATCCGGCAACTGACCGATCAGTTGATGCAGCGGACGATGATCGTACAGCAGATGGAAAGGATCACGGTGCCCGGCGCCAAGACCCCCTATCTGAAGAAATATCGGACCGAGTTGGAGTCGGTGCAGAAGCAAGTCGATCAGATGGGCGGCTCGCTGCGGGAGAAGATCCGCGACAAGAAGCGCTTGGACGCCCAGCGCGAGGTCAAGAAGCTGGAGGCCGAAGTGGCCAACCGCACGGAACAGAAACAACGCCTCACGGACGACGTGGAACGGCAACGCAAGGAGGCCGAGCAGATCGGCGGCAAGTCGATCGACATCGAAATGATGCTTGCGGAAGTCAAGAGCCTCGACCAGGTGTTGAGCAACA
>CAYYBU010000514.1:0-3470 GCA_964469945.1 uncultured Planctomycetaceae bacterium | reverse complement strand
TTCGGGGCAAAACAATCGTAGGTATCCGGATAGGTATCGCGCTCGTCCAGCACCAAGAGCTCGTGTAACAACGTCGTGCCGGAACGCCAATGGCCGATCACAAAAATCGGATCGTCCTGGATCTGCGTGGCGGCGATTGTGCGGCCGAACCACAGCTTCTGGAGCAGCCAGAACAGGGCATTGACGAAGCTGAGCAGGCTGATCAGCACGGCCATGGCCCAGCGCCGCGGGGTCACGGCGAAGCGGTTGCGGATCAACAAGTGAAACCACGCTGACGGTGTCATTCCATCCCAGAAGCGGGGATTCCAGGGCCGATCTTTCGCTCCGGTGGTTTGCGAGGCCGGCTTTTCGGCTTGCGGCGTTGTCATCTCCTGAAATCCCTAAACTTCCTAAAGTGGCCACACATTCCCATGCGTAACGTCCATGATAACGGCTCCAGGCCTAGGAACAAGGCATTCCCCTCGCTAGGGCAGTAACGTCAAAATCGGACTGGACACTGACGGCGCTTTTGGCTACTCTCCCCCTCTCATTTCGGCAGTCCGGGGAAAACGCCCTTTTCCCTCCCGCAAGACGCACTCAGAGTGGGACCGTCTACGGGTGAACTGCCGACTTATCGTGGAAAAACCGTAAGCGGGTCCGGAGAAACGGATGTCTTCTGCTGTTCTGCCGCGCGCCGGGGTCACCCCGGGGCCATGGGCTCGCATTCAAGACCTCATCTTGCCGGTGGGGCTCATCGCCAGCATTTTGGTGATCCTGATGCCGTTGCCGCCGGCCTTGATGGACCTGTTGTTGGCCAGCAACATCATGATCGCGGTGATCATGCTCTTGACCACCGTTTATGTGCGGACGCCGTTGGAGTTCAGCATTTTTCCCTCGCTGCTGCTGGCCACGACCTTGTTTCGCCTGGTGCTGAACGTGGCCACCACGCGCTTGATCCTCACCAAGGCGGCCACCGAGGGCGATATGGCGGCCGGCGGCGTGGTGAAGACCTTTGGCGAGTTCGTCACCGGCGGCGCGGACGGCAACGGCAAGATCGTCGTCGGCATTATCATCTTCGCCATCATCGTTATCATTCAGTTCGTGGTGATCACCAAAGGCGCCACGCGGATCAGCGAGGTGGCGGCCCGTTTCGCCTTGGACGGCATGCCGGGCCGGCAGATGGCCATCGACGCCGACCTGAACGCCGGCACCATCGACGAGCGCGAGGCGCAGCGCCGCCGCCGCGAGGTCACCCAGCAGGCCGACTTCTTCGGGGCCATGGACGGTGCCAGCAAGTTCGTCCGCGGCGACGCCATTGCCGGCATCATCATCACGCTGATCAACATCGTCGGCGGACTGTTCATCGGCGTGGTCCAGTCCGGACTGACCGTGAGCCGCGCCGTTTCGCTGTTCACCACGCTGACCATCGGCGACGGCCTGGTCACACAGGTGCCGGCCTTTCTGATCTCGTTGGCGGCCGCCCTGCTGGTCACGCGCAGCAGCAACGACAGCAACCTGCCGGCCGAGTTCATCAAGCAGCTATTCTCGCGTCCCCAGGCCCTGGCCGTGGCGGGCGGTTTCCTCTGTACGCTGATTTTCACCAGTTTGCCGCGGGTGCCGTTGCTGGTGATTGGCTGCAGTTGCCTGGTCATGGCCACGACGATTTCGCGGCGGACCACGCGGGACAAGGCCAGCGCCGCGGCCAAGAAAACTGCCGAGACGACCAAGGCTCCCGAGCAGCGCGTCGAGGACTACCTGGCCGTGGACCCCATGGAAGTCGAGATCGGCGTGGGGCTGATCCGCCTGGCCGATCCCCGCCGCGGCGGCGACCTGCTGGAGCGCATCCAGCGGGTGCGGCAGAACGTGGCCGCCGACCTGGGCATCATTCTGCCCAAGGTCCGCATCCGCGACAACATGCGGCTGGAACAGAACCAGTACCGCATCAAAATCGCCGACATGCCCGTGGCCGAGGGCCTGGTCTATCCGGGCAAGTTCCTCGCCATGGACTCGGGCGTAACCACCGGCAAGATACCGGGGATGGTCGGCAAGGATCCCGCCTTCGGCACCGCCGCGGTGTGGATCGAGCCCGGCGTGCGCGACCAGGCCGAAATGTTCGGCTACACGGTGGTCGAGTCGGGCAGTGTCATTGCCACGCATTTGACCGAGACGGTCCGCCGCCATGCCGACGAGATCATCACCCGCGACGCCACCAAGCACCTGGTCGAAGAGCTGAAGCAATCGGCGCCGACGGTGGTCGAGGAGTTGATTCCCGGCGTAATGAAACTGGCCGAGGTGCAGCAGATCCTGCAAATGCTGCTCCGCGAAGGCGTACCGATCCGGCAATTGGCGGCTATTTTGGAGACGCTGGGCGATTACGGCACGCGGACGAAGGACGCCGTCTTGTTGACGGAATACGTCCGTCACCGCCTGGCGCGGACCATCTGCACCCGTTATCGCGACCATGCCAACCGCTTGTACGTGGCCACGCTCGACCCGGCGTTGGAAGACCGCGTGCGCGCCGGTTTCGACCACAACGAGAAGGGCTTGTTCATCCGCATGTCGCCGCAGGCCGTGGAAACGACCTGTCGTTTGATCGCCACTTCCGTGGAGCGACTGACGATGGCCAGCCATTGGCCGGTGTTGCTGGTCAGTCCGCCGATCCGCGCCGCCTTGAAGCAGATGACCACGCCGCACCTGCCGCAGTTGATCGTGCTCAGCTACAACGAGATCACGCGCGACACCAAGATCGAATCGGTCGCCATGATTTCGGACCTGAAGGGCGCGTAGAAGAACCAGTTGCCGAAGAAAGGGAACCGCGATGGAACTACGAACTTTCCGTGCCGCGACGATGAGCGAGGCGCTGGCCATGGTGCGGCGCGAGTTGGGCCCCGACGCGGCCGTGCTGCACACCCGCGATGTCCCCGCCAATCGACTCTTGGGCTGGCTTTCGCGGTCGCGGCTCATCGAAGTGACGGCTTCTTGCGAAGTGAATGTCCCCAGCCGGCTGGCCGCGCTGCCGCCGGAACGGCCCGCCACCCCTGTCGCGGCGCAGTTGGCCGACCGACGCGCGGCGCTGCCGATGTCGCCGTCATCGTTGCGGGACGAGCCCATGACGGGCGGAGAAATGCAGGGCCAGTTGAGCCAGTTGCAGGCAATGGTGAAGGAACTCTGCCGCCGCAACGATCGCGGCTCGCGTCAGGACCTTCCCGAAGAATTGTTCCGGCTCTTCACCGACCTGTTGGATTCCGACCTGAGCGAGGAGGTTGCCCGGGAGTTGGTCGAGCGCGTTCGCAACGAGAGCCGCGGCGCCGTTTTGGACGATGTGGTGCTGGCAAAGGCGCGCATCGCGCGGATGCTCGAAGCCGAGATCCACGTCGCCGGTCCGCTGCAATTGACGCCCGGCCGCCGCCGACTGGCCGCCCTGGTCGGTCCTACGGGCGTGGGCAAGACGACCACCATCGCCAAGTTGGCCGCCCATTATCGCTTGCGCG
>CAYYBU010000513.1:0-3475 GCA_964469945.1 uncultured Planctomycetaceae bacterium | reverse complement strand
CGCCAACATGAAAAAGAAGATTACCGCCAGCACCTTGGCCAGCAGCACCCCGATGCGCAGCAGCGCGCCGCTCCAGGTGACAGCCTGGGCCGCGCCGGTCAGCCCCCAGAAATGCCACCCGCCCAGGAAGAGGATGACGATCAGGAAGGCGGCCGTGATCATGTGGACGTACTCGGCCACCAGGTACATGAGCAGCTTGATGCCGAAATACTCGGTATGGTAACCGCCGACCAGTTCCTGCTCGGCCTCGGGCAGGTCGAAGGGCAAGCGGGCGGCCTCGGCAAAGGCGGCCACGCCGAAGACCAGCAATCCCAACGGCTGCACGAGCACGTTCCACAGCCCAGTTTCCGCCTGCTGGCGGATGATGGCATCCAACCGCAACGAGCCCGAGGTCAGCACCACGCCCAGGATGCCCAATCCCAGTGGCAACTCGTAGGAGATCAACTGCGCGCTGCTGCGCATGCCGCCCAGGAAGCTGAACTTGTTGTTGCTGGCCCAGCCGCCCAGCACCACGCCATAGACGGCGATGCTGCCCAGGGCCAAGATATAGACCACGCCCACGTCGATGCCGGAGGCCGTCAGCAGGCGGACCGGTTGCGCGATGCGCCAACTGGTCGGCATCACATTCGGCGGCAGCACGCTACCGAACGGTATCACGGCAAACACGGCCAGCGCGGTGACGAAAATCGCCATCGGGGCCAGGAAGTACAGGGCCTTGTCGACATAGGTGGGGGTGAATTCGGCCTTGAAGAGGAACTTCACGCCGTCGGCCAGCGGCTGACCGAGGCCGAACAGGCGGATCTTCGTCAGCGGGATCCCCACGCGATTCGGTCCGATGCGGTCCTGCACCCAGGCGGCGATCCAGCGCTCGCACAACACCAGGTACGCGGCCGCCGTCATCAGCCCGGCGACGATCAGGCCGGTCTTCAGCAGGGATTCAATGATGATGGGAAGCATGGTGGAAAAAACGGTTAAATGACGTTGCGGAGCCGCGTAGGGAACGCCCTCCGTGGCGTTCCGGGCGTTGCCGATAAACCGGAACGCCACGGAGGGCGTTCCCTACAGAGCTTCTCGTAGAACGGTGCCACGTCGTTTTCACTCAAGCGTTGGGGTTTTGTGATTCGGTTCCAGCCAGCAGGTTCATTTTCAAATCGAGCCCCACGGCGGGGATCGGCGTCACGGCGGCCGAGAAATAAAGGATCTCGCGGGCCAACTCGTCCAAGACGCTTCGATAGTCGTACAGTCCGCGGCCGTCGAGCATTTCCCAAAACAGCTCGCCCTCGGGCCGCACGCCCCAAGGCGGCCGGATCGCCCAGGCGGCGGTTTGCAGCCGGTCGTTACGATTCACGTAGGAGCCGTCGCGCTCGGCAAACGCGGCCGCAGGCAACTGGTAGGTGGCCAGGTCCATCAGCGGCGAGGGGAACAGGTCCTGGACCACCAACAGCGGCAGTCGCTGGAATCGCTCCGCGGTCGCCGCATCGATCCAGTCGGTCTTGTAACCGCCGGAGACCCAGACGCCGCGGATCGCGTCCTGATCGAGGGCCGGCAGCAGTTGCTCCAGCGTGTCCACGCGGTGAGTGAAGTGGCCCAGGATGGCCTCGACGCCGCGGCGGTTGGGGCACTTTTCCGCGGCAATGACGAAGCCGGGGAAATGCTCGTCTTCTCCCATCACCGGCACCGGGCCCAACACGAGCATCGCTTGCGGATCGAGCGTGCGCAGCAGCTTGCAGAGCAGATAGGCCTCTTCGACGCTCAAGTATGGCGAGATCACGCCGGCCAGGCGGCCTGCCTCGCGGAGACGATCCTTCAGCCGGGCAGGCAGGCCGGCCCAACTCAGCGTATCCGGCACACTCCGTGTGCCGTTGGCCGGCGATACATGGGGTGCAGTCAGCCGCCGCGGGTCGTGGACGTGATGATAGCCGTAGCGGCCCTCGTTGCACATCCACCACTTGTTCACTTGCGGGTTCACCCGCGGCCGCAACCGGTAGACGTGGTCCTGGTTCTCGTCCACCCAGATCGAGCAGCCCACGGCGCAGCCGGTACACACACCGGCGTGCGGGCGCATGAACCACACCCGTTGCTGATAGAGAAAATCCTTGTCGGCCAACGCGCCCACGGGGCACAGGTCCACCACGTTGCCGGAGAGGTTGTTGTGCAGCGGAAAACCGGTCGCCACGTCGATCTCTTCGTGGACGCCGCGGTGGATGACCATCAACTCGCGGGTACCGCTGACGTCGGCGGTGAATCGCACGCAGCGGGTGCAGAGGATGCAACGATCGACGAACAGCGTGATGTCGCCCAGGTCGCGGCGGCGGCTGGTGAAGGGCTTCAGGTCGGCCCGCCGGGCGTCCTGGCCATGACGGAAATAATAGTCCTGCAAGAGGCATTCGCCCGCCTTGTCGCAGATGGGGCAATCGATCGGATGCCGCAGCAGCAGCCCCTCCTCGACCATCGCCCGGGCCCGCTGCACCTTGACGCTTTCGGTGACCAGCACCATGCCGTCGGTCACCAGCGTGTTGCAGCCGGGCACGAGCTTCGGTTCCATGGTGATTTTGCCGGTGGCGGCGTCGCGGCGGCCGATCTCGATCAGGCACATGCGGCAACTGCCGACCACGGCCAGCCCGGCATGGTAGCAATAGCGGGGAATCTCCACGCCCGCCCGCGCCGCCGCCTCGATGGCGTTGAGCCGCAGGCCGGCGGGAAGCTCCAGTTCGTTGCCGTTAATCAGGATCGTGGGCATGGAAAGCCGTGGGGATCAAAAGTCCTGTAGGGAACGCCCTCCGTGGCGTTCCGGGCGTTGCCGACAAAGCGGAACGCCACGGAGGGCGTTCCCTACAGAAGAAGTGTTTAGTTTCATTTGGAAAGCCCAAGGGGCTGTATTTGCTGCACGTGTGAATTGCTCAGCGCCGGCACCGGTTCCGTTGCCCCATACCCCTGGGGATTGCTCTGCTTGATGTAATCTTCCAGCTCGCCGCGGAACTTGCGGATGGTGGTCTTGATGGGCCAGGCGGCGCCGTCGGCCAGGCCGCAGATCGTGGTGCCGGGAATGATACCGATCGAGTCGCCGATCTCCAGCAGCAGGTCCAAGTCGAGCAACCGCCCGCGGCCGGCCTCGATGCGCTGGAGCATCATCAGCGCCCAGTGCGTCCCCTCGCGGCAGGGCGTACACTGGCCGCAGCTCTCGTGGGCGAAGAAACGGCAACTGTTGTGGAGAAAGTCGATCATCGGATAACTGTCGTCCAAGACGATGGCGCAGGCGGTGCCGAGCCCCAGGCAGCCGGCCTTGAGCGGCCCGGCGAAATCCAAGGGCAGGTCCAACTCGGCGTTGGTCATCACGCCCGTGCTCAGTCCGCCGGGCACGACCGCCTTGGCCTGGCGGCCTTTCCAGACGCCGCCGCCGAACTGCTCGATCAACTGCCGGCAGGAGATGCCCAGGGGGGCTTCATAGCAGCCGGGTCGATTGACGTGGCCGCTG
>CAYYBU010000512.1:0-3481 GCA_964469945.1 uncultured Planctomycetaceae bacterium | reverse complement strand
CAACGAGCAGGAAATAGGCTACCCAAGGTGTTGAACCGCTGTAGGGAACGCCCTCTGTGGCGTTCCGGTTTCTCGGTGACGCCGGAACGCCACGGAGGCCATTCCCTACAGCGGCGGGTAGCTTGCTTCCTGCCGGCTGCCTAAGATCGGCATTGCCTACCGAATCACGACAGCGGTGAGCGGTGGTGATAGCCCTAGATGCCAACGTACATGCACCCAAAGGAGCTATGTGCGTGAACACGGGAAAAGCCTAGCCCAATCGGCTACGTGGACCGTGCGTCCGAAAGGCAAATCGCCGCGTAAGGAAAAAGGGCCGGTTGCCCAGCGGAGGTTTTTTGCCATAATCCGTTATGGAATCAGGCCAACAACGGAGGGTCGAAGACATGGGCGAGTTGCCCTGCGACGTGCAGTTCTTGCTCTTCGACCGCGAGAGTCCATCGCCGCAATACCTGGTCGAACTGGCCGTCGCCCAGGAGAAGAACGACCGCGCGGTCGCGGCGTGCTTCGTGCCGCAAGGCCCCTAGGTAAATGCCTAATATCGTCATAGGTCATTTGCCTCCCTAGCTTGGGGTGTTGTCCTAACCGGTTATCCGGCAAGACCTTGTGGCATCGTTTCCGTTATCCCTGACAGGACTGTCTCGGCCGCCCCCTTGCGTCAACTTGTCCGGGGTATAGGCTAGGAGACAATGTTTAGCGTGGCGGCGCTGCGACGAAGCAATCCAGTATCGCCAAGAAAACATTTACTGAAAGGTACGGTGTCATGGCGACTACGATCAATCACCCGAGCCACGTGATGCTCGGCAAGCGGCGCGTGTTGATTGTTGACGATCATCCGCTGGTCCGACGCGGCATCGCCGAATTGATTTCGCGCGAGGCCGACCTGGAAGTGTGTGGCGAAGCGGCCGATTCCTGTGAAGCCCTGCAGCAGATCAAGAGCCAGCAGCCCGACGTGGTGGTGGTCGATCTGTCGCTCCGCGGCGGCCACGGCATCGAGCTGATCGAGCAGGTCAAGCAAACCGGCGGGGCTACGAAGATGGTGGTGCTGTCGGTGTATGACGAAGCGTTGTTTGCCGAACGCGCCCTGCGGGCCGGCGCCATGGGATACGTCAACAAGCAGGAGCCGCACGACCACCTTATCGACGCCATCCACGAGGTGCTGCGGGGACAGATTTATCTCAGTGCCGCCATGTCCAGCCGCCTCTTGCACAGCGTCGTGGGCGGGCAACCGCTGAACCACGATCCCATCAAGACCCTTTCCAATCGCGAATTGGAAATCTTCGAGATGATCGGCGACGGCATGGCCACCAAGAAAATCGCCGGCAAGTTGCAGTTGAGCTCCAAAACGATCGAATCGCACCGCGAAAAGATCAAGATGAAGTTGAACCTCTCCAACAGCGCCGAATTGAACCGCCGCGCCGTCCAATGGGTGCTGGAGAAACGCTGAATGGAGTTTCGCGATTCGCGGAGCCCGGGTCGCCGGGGCATAGCCGCGTCGCTGGGGCATAGCGAAGCGGCGCCCCAGCCACCCGTCGGCGAACGGCACACGGAGTGTGCCGGATACTTTTTGCTATAATGCGGCGATGTCTCCACGAACCATTGCTATCGGCGACGTGCATGGCTGCCTGGCGGCGTTGCTCAAGCTGATCGAGGCGATCGACCCTCGGCCCGCGGACACCATCGTCACCCTCGGTGATTACGTCGACCGCGGGCCGGATGTGCGCGGCGTCTTGGAGCTATTGCGGGCGCTGTCCGAGCGGACGCGTCTGGTTCCGCTGTTGGGCAATCACGATGAAATGATGCTTGCCGTCTGCGGCGGGCGGCAAGACATGTTGGCCGACTGGTTGCTCTTCGGCGGCGAGGCCACGCTGGCTTCCTACGGCGCTACCTCCCCGGAGCAGGTCGCGCACGATTATCCCGCACACCTCGACTTCCTCGAAAGTTGCCGCTTGTACTACGAAACCCAGCGGCACTTCTTCGTCCACGGCAACTATCTGGCCCACGTGCCGCTGGACCAGCAGCCCCGCGACGTGTTGCTCTGGCCGTCGCTAAGGTCCAGTCAGCCCGGGCCTCACGCTTCCGGCAAGACGGCCATCGTCGGTCACACCGCGCAGAAGAACGGCGAAATCCTCGACCTGGGATATCTGAAGTGCATCGACACTTACTGCTACGGCGATGGTTGGCTGACGGCCTTGGAGCCGGAAACGGGCCGGCTCTGGCAGGCCGATAAAGCGGGACGCCTGAAGCGGGAAGATTGACAAGGCCGCGGCGGAGAGGCAAACTTAGGACCGGCCGGAAAATAACTTCCCTGATTGCTTGAGAGGGACCGCCCCCATTGAAGCCCGAAGCGCGAGCGAGGTCTGTTGAGCGGGGCCCCCTCGCTCGGGCTTCAATTCCGCCGCGGTCCACCCACCCCAGAGCCATTCACCAACCCAGGAGATTCCCCATGCCATTGAATTCCATGCCCGGCAGACGCCGCTTCCTGCAACTGTCCGGCGCCGCGACGGGTTGGCTGGCCGTCGGCGGCCGCGGTTTCGCCCAAGACGCCGCGCCGGCCCCACAGCCCAAGCCTTCGGCGGCGGCCCGCCGCTTCCCCTTCGACCTCAGCCTGGCCTCCTATACGCTGCACGCCTTTCCGCTGGATCGCGTACTGCCCATGACCGTGCGGGTGGGTCTGAAACACATCTGCCTGAAGGCCGACCACCTGCCGCTGACGAGCACTCCGCAGCAGATTGCCGAGACGGTGGCAAAAATCAAGGCGGCCGGCCTCCATCTCTATGGCGGCGGCGTGATTTACATGACCAGCGAGGCCGACGTGGAAGCAGCCTTCCAGTACGCCAAGGCGGCCGGCATGGGGACCATCGTCGGCGTGCCGGTTCATCGCCTGTTGCCGCTGGTGAACGACAAAGTTCAGCAGTTCGACATCCGCGTGGCCATTCACAATCACGGCCCGGGCGACAAGAACTATCCCACCCCGCAATCCGCGTACGAGCGGATCCAAGGTTTCGACCGCCGCGTCGGGCTCTGCATCGACATCGGCCACGTCGCCCGCGCCGGTCTCGAACCGGCGCGCGTGGCGAAGCAATATGCCGATCGGTTGTTGGAGGTCCACATCAAAGACGTCACCGCCGCCACACCCAAGGGCCAGGCGATCGAGATCGGCCGCGGCGTCATCGACATTCCCAAGTTCCTGCGCGTCTTGACGGAGGTGGGCTACACGGGCTTTCTCAGTTTCGAATATGAAAAGGACAGCAAAGACCCGCTCCCCGGCCTGGCCGAATCGGTCGGCTACGTCCGCGGCGCGCTGGCGGCCATGGCATAGACGGATTGGCCCCGGGTGCCACTGCTGGCTTGTCCAGCAGTGCTGAATCGCCGCCAAACGTGACGCAGTGTGCCACTGGCTCTGCCAGTGCTTTGGGCGGATCGACGATCGGCGGACCGAACATCCGGGGCATCGCAAGCCGCAAATGGGGGTCAGCACTGG
>CAYYBU010000511.1:0-3487 GCA_964469945.1 uncultured Planctomycetaceae bacterium | reverse complement strand
ACATGCGGGCCAAGGCCACGCGTTGTTGCTGGCCGACGCTCAGTTCGCCCGGCTTGTGGTCGAGGCGGTCGGCCAAGCCCACCCGTTCCAAGAGGGCCGTGGCCCGTTCCTTCTGGGCCTTTTCTTCCATTCTGGCCAGGAAAAGCGGAACCTGGACGTTTTCCAGGGCCGACAGATAGGGCACCAGATTGAACGTCTGAAAGACGAACCCGACCCGATCTCGCCGCATCCTGGCCCGCTCGCGCGGGCTCAAGTCATAGACCGAACTAGCGCCAAAAAGGACGCGCCCCGCGGAGGGCGAAAGCATGCCGCCCAGCATCAACAGCAACGTACTCTTGCCGCTGCCGCTGGGCCCGACCACCGAGACGAAATCGCCTCCGACGATATGCAGCGTGGCGTCGTCGAGGGCCTTCACCCAACGCCCGCGATGGCGGTAGCTCTTGGTGACGTTTTCCATTCTCAACATGGATCAGACCTCCTGAAAGGTAGCACAAGGGTCAAGCCGGGCGGCACGCCGGGCCGGGAAGTAACTGGCCACCAGCGCCAAGGCCACGGAAATGCCGACCGCCAGCAACGCCAACAACGGCATCGGTAGAACGACGACGCCCGCCAACTTCGGGCCGAGGGTCACGGCCAGGAGCGTGCCCAGCAGGTAACCGCCGATCCCGCCCGCCAGCCCGAGAATCAGGGCCTTCAACAGGAAGATCCGCAACACCAGGCCGGCGTTGGCTCCCAGCGCCATGAGCGTGCCGATCTCGCGCCGCCGCTCGAAGACGTTCGCGTACATGTAGTTGGCAATGCTGGCCCCGCCCACGAAAATAATGATCACCAGGAACATCAGCGACAGGTTCGACATCATGTGGTTGATCTTGATCTGGGCGTCGGCGATCTGCGTGATCGTGACCACCTTGGCGTCGGGCAGCAGGCGGTTGATCTTTTCCACCAGTCCCTTGGAAATCTCCTGGCAGCAGCCGATCACCTCGATGGCGTTGATGACCAGCCCCTTCTTGGACAAGTCCTGCACGACGTGCAGGTGGGCGAAGATCCGCGCATCGTCCACCGTGCCGGTCTGCGGCAGCACGGCGGTGACGCGGAAGCCCTTGCCGAGCAGGTTCAGCGTGCCGGCTTCCTTGAGTCCCAGCTTGGCGGCCACGTCGGCGCCCACGAGGACTTCATCCTTTTCCAGGGTCTCGATGACCCGTTTGCGGGCCAGCGTCTTCTTGTCTTCCGATCCCATCATGCCGACCGAGGCGCCGCAGCCGATGGGCCGCGAGAAGATGCCCGCCCCCTGCCAGGCGGCCTTGGCCTGGAACTCGCTCTTGGGCAGAATGCCCGTGAGCGTGAACGTCTTGCCTTGCAGTTCGACCGGCATCGACAGTTTCGGGGAGATGTTGTCCAAGCCGGCCAGGTCCGACATGGCCAGTTTTGTAACGTATTCATAGGGAATGGTGTCGCCCTGCATGTCGGCACTATAGTAGTCTTGCAGGGTGGCCGACTTGGGCAGCACGATCACATTGGCCCCCAAGGAATCCATCTCCCGGGCGACGGCCTTCTCTGAGTAGAAAGAGATGTTCTTGATCGAGACGATCACCGTGATTCCCAGCAGGATCGCCAGGAAGCTCGTGAGCAGTTGACTCCTGCGCTCGAAGATTTCCCGCAACACAAGGGTGTGCAGTTTCATGGTTCCGTCCTCCTGTTTAGTGATGACAGCTACAGCCGGGGCCGCAACTCGATGCCGACTTGAGCTTGGCGATCAGTTCGGCCTTGGTGACATCACCCACAAACGTACCGACGACAGAACCGGGCGGGGACATCAGAACCGTGACCGGAGTGGTTGTCTGGGGATCGACCTGAAGGCTCTTGAGAAACGCCGCCTCGGCCGGGTCGCTGGCATTGAGCAACACGACCTTGCTGTTGCGCGAGTACGGCTCGTTGGTCGTGAATTCCTGTACGCCTCTTGGAAACGCTGCCTGCTGCGCCTGCGGCGACGGTTGCTGGACGCACAGCAGCACGAGCTTGCGATCCTGGAGGGCCTTCATGCACTGGGCCGTGCAAGGGCTGACAAACGCCTGGCGGAGTTGGTTCTCATCGAACTGGGTGGGAAAGCCCTTGGTAATGGCGCCGTTGGGTGCAATGACCAGCACCAGCGGCAGGGGAGCGCGGCTGACGCCATAACGAGTGACGAGTTGTTGCTCCGCGGGATCTTCCGTCTGAATCTCCACCGACTGTGCCGTAGCGGCCAGCTTGGCCAACGCGGTCTGGAAGACGGTTCGCATGACACGGCTGTGCTGCGTGTCTTCCTTGTAGAAGAAGATGAACAGGTACTTGTTGTCCTTGGCGGCCGTCTCCAGCGCTTTGCCGCCATGACTGAGCGTGGCCGCCGCGCCGTCGGTCGGCGCGGCTGCGCACGCGGCTTGGCCTACGATCCAAAATGCCAGCACGACAGCCAGCGACGCCAGGATCGAGAACTGCGTCATCTTCACTTTCTTCTTCGACATTTCTTGTTCTCCTTGACTTTGGGGGGAGGTGCGAACATATTCGCTAACACACATATAACAGACATGCGGATGCGCGTATATGGGGGCGGTAAAGTTTTTTGGATTCTTCGGGGGTGCATCGAGGACTGGTTGTAGGGGTTACATTTTCTCGCGAAGAACTCTTGGGAACCGTACGGACCTTGCCGGGAGATCGCTTTCATTTCTTCGGAGCACAACTGCCGGGACAGCAGCCATTGGGGCCGCAACCATTGGGGCCGCAACCCGTGTTGGCCTTGTTAAGCGTGTCCAGCAGCGTTTGTTTATCCGTTGCGCCGTCGTACTTGGCAACGGACCTTCCAGGAGGCACGAGGAAAACCGTGGTTGCTTCCATGATCTCCGTATCAGCTTCTCCTGGCATGCCCGCCCGGGAAGGCTGGGCAGGCGGGCTTCACCGCAAAGACACGAACACTGGCCGCATAGTCGTTCACGTTATAGCGTCGCAGCAGGTCGGCCAACCGCTGATGCAGGTCGGCGCCGCCGGTGGGAACGGGCGAACAGCAATCACTTGCCGAGACCAGAGGCAGCGCCGATCCCATGGTCGGCGAGCAGCAGCCTGACTGGTTTTCCACCTTGGCGTAGGCGTTCAGATCGTTCCCCGTGTCGATGATGTCCACCAGACCGAACCCCGCAGCGATCAAACGGCTGCGATACTCGTCGATCGGGATCGCCCCGGCGATGCAGCCCACGTAGGCCATGAGGTCGTTTCCGATCTCCGGAGGCAAGGGCTTCTTCAGGGCAATGTCGCTGACCGCCAGCCGCCCGCCTGGCTTCAGCACCCGCACGATCTCGGCAAAGACCGCTTGTTTGTCGGGCGCCAGGTTGATGACACAGTTGCTGATCACGCAGTCCACACTGGCGTCCGCAAGGGGGAGTTTGTCGATGGTCGCACGGTGGAACTCGACGTTCGTCAGCGGCTTGCCGTCGTCGGCCTTGGCGGCGTTGCGGCAAGC
>CAYYBU010000510.1:0-3488 GCA_964469945.1 uncultured Planctomycetaceae bacterium | reverse complement strand
GCACCGTGTAGACGACGTCGTAGGAAATGACGTCCGGCAGGTTTCCGTAGCCGATCCGCACGCGCTTCGTGAGCAGATGATCGGAAAGGATTGTCGTGTTCTTGGCAAGGTTAGGCCCCGACTTGTCGCCCGGCGCCAGCCAGAACGCCATCTGGTTGACGGTCTGGAGTGCGGACGGCTCGGCGCGGAGGTGGAGCAGGCGGCTGGAGGACGTGTCTCCCTTGTCGTCGCGGGCAGACCCGGCTTCGGTCGGATTGAAGGTCTCGTTGGAAATGGGAGTGTCGTTGTCGAGGTTGCAGGCCGATTGGAGTTGCCTTCCATGGTCGTAAGAGTCGATGAACTCGCGCCCGTTCCAAGTCAGCGAGTGGATGGCGCCGGCCACGCGCGCCGTGGTGGTGATGACGATCTCGGAGGGCCCGGCGGCGGCGCGGATGGTGGCGTTGCCCGCGGCGCGATCGGCGCAGAGCCCGGCCCGCGGAGCCAGCAGCACTGCGGCGGCGAACACGGCCAGCGCGCGTCTCGTGGTTCCACTGAAGGCCGGCGATCGTTTTTCACACATGAATCGGCAACCGGTTTACTCTTCGAAGCGGGCGAAGACACTATCGATGGCGTTTGCGATAGAATCAGGCATCGAAGCCGAACGCCGTCCCTCCTGGAGGCTCGACAACTGCTCCAGCCCCGTCGCGTCGGAGGCGGTCGTCGCAATGTTGGTCAATTTGATCGTCGTGTCCAGCGGCGCGCTGACCGCGACGCCGTCCAGCGCCGTGGCAACAAACGTGTCCGAAGTGCCGGTCATCGGCGCCGTATAAACCAGGGTACCCAAGGCCGCGTTCAACTGCGTCAAGGTCCCGCGGAGCGTCAGGCGGACGCTGCCGCTGGAACCGGCGGTGATCGTCGCTCCACCGCCGAGTCTCACGGCGAGCGTGCCGCTGTGGACACTCAGCGCGACCGTGTCGATGGACGAAGCGGTGGCCGCCGCATCGCTCAGCGAGATCGCGGCCGCAGCGGTGAAGGCCAGACTCCGTGCGTGCCCCACGGTCGCCGTGGTGGGGCCACTGAGGCGTGGAGGCGGCGAAAGTTTCAGCACGGTCATCGAATAAGCAGGAAAGGCGTAGCTGAAAGTGCTGCCACTGAGGGTTAGCGTCGTGCTCGTGTCGGCCAGGGCCGATGCCCCGCTTGCGTTATGACTCTGGGCCGTGTCCTGGGTCTTGCCATATTGCCAGACCTGCGCCGCGCCGCCCGGTTGAAAATCCGTCAGATCGAATTGCTCGGTCAGGCTGGCGGCGGGATTGACATTGATCACCAGTAGCGCCAAGTCGCCGGACGATTCCTTGACCGCGTAAACGTCCAGGTCGCCGTAGTTGCTCGTGGCCGACACCACCTGGCCGCCGCTTTGAATGATTTCGGAGGCCAACTGCAATGCATAGTAGCCGGGGTACGCAACGTAGGGGCCCGTGGTCGGGGGGCTGTTGTTGCCCGAACTGCCCAACAACCCATAGTCGCCTCCTTCACGCCAGCCATAGAGCAGGTTGTTGTTGTTCACCCCGGTGTCAAAATAGTTTCGCAGGTCCCAGACGAAACCGCCGCTGTAGCCGCTGTCCAAGAGGCCTCCCAGCGACTCGGCCAGGGACAAGCCGTTCACCAAGCTGGTCGACTGCTTGCCGGGGTCGGTGGAGACCGAATTGTATTCGGTTGCCATGACCTGCACGCTCGACGCCTTGCTCCCCAGAGTTTGCCGGAGCACGCTTTGATAGTCGGCATACCGCGTGCTCCAATTCAGCACGCTGCCGCTGTCCGTTACGGTATCGTTCAACAGAAAGGAATCGTTTTCAGCGCCGGCGGCCTGCATGTAGCTATGGTCGGAAATGAAAGCGGGGATGAATCCGTCGGCCAGCCCGTCGGCCAGAACGTTCTTGGTCCAATTGCCGTCGCTGGCGCCGGTCGGGTCGCCGCTGTCGATGCCGATGGCGATCTGCGGCAATCCGTCCGCAACGGCGCTCGCCGCGAATTGCGCGGCGAAGGACGCGTAGGCGGCCGGGGCGGCGGCGCCGGTGCTGGCGTCCAGGGCATGGTGATCGACCTCCCAACTGCCATACTCTTCGTTGCCGATCTCCCAGTCCTTGATGTTGGTGAAGGGGGCCGGATGACCAAGTCGCAGGAAATTCAGGCCGTCGTCGTGCGCCAGCGGCGCGGCGGCGCGCAGGCTGGCCCAGTATCCGACCGTATGCCCCGCGAAGGTCTGCTCCGTCTGGCCCGTGGCCGGATTCCCGCTCCACTCGAGGCCGTTCCCGATCGTGGCGGTATCCGTTGTCGAGCCTTCCAGGTAGGCCAGTTCGGCGAGCGCTTCCTGATAACTTCCCGAACCGTAGTCAACCGTCACCATGCCCGTGCCGTCGGCTGCGGTGACGGCTTCGGCGAACTGCCCGATGGTGATGGCGCTGCTATCGCCCCAGTTGTTCGCAACGTTGAAGTGGAAGGCGTCGGCGGCCGATCCGCCGGGGAAGCGGTAGATGTCGAGTCCCGCCGCGGTCTCCATCTGTTGGGTCTCGGTCGTTCCGACATTCGAGTCCCAGTAGGCCAAATTGACGCCCAGCAGATTGGTCGCGACGGCATGCAGGCTCGTCGACGCATTGACGGTCGCGCTGAGCGCCGTGGTGGGGGCGGCGGCGATCACGACGTTCGTGAAAGTAACGGCGGCGTTGAAGCGATATCCCGAGCCGCTCGGCAGTGTTTCGCCGGCAAAGCTCCCCGATTCGCTGGCGAACTCGATGGGGGTGAAAACATCGGTCGTCGAGGGCGAGTAGCCATCGACGATGTCCGCCTTGAGCGTGCCGGCCAACGTCGCGGTCCCCGCGGCATTGACGAAGCCGAACTTCCCCGTGGCGGGGGCGCCGCCCAGTTGAATGTCGAGGGTGCCCGTTGACGATTGCGTCAGCGCGCCGCCGCTGGTGACCGTGTTGGCGGGGCCTACGCTGAGCGTGCCACTATTGGAAATACTGCCGGCCACGAGTTTGGAAGGCCCTTGGGCGCCCGGGGGAGTCGGCCCAAGTTCGAGATCGTCGAAGTAGACCGCGGTCCCCGGGGAGCCGCCAGCGGTCTCGATTTGCGCCTCCACGTAGGCGGTGCCCGCCGGCGCAACCGCCGTCGTATCGCAATGGTTCCACCCCGGAGAGCCCACGCTGCCGGCCAGCGGGCCGCCCGTCGCGCTGGAGGCGGTGAGAACCGCAATCGAATTCGGCGCGACGTCGAGGGAACTGATCTGGTTGTATGACGAGTCAAAGAAGTACAAATTCAAGTAAGCCGTTGCGTTGCCGGTCAACAGATTCGGGGTCATCGCATCGACCGATGTGGTGTACGAACGGCCGGGCGTCGCCGGGAATAGTTCCACGGCCGTAGAGCTTGCCCCGCTCAAGACGAGCGATTGCGATCCGGGGTAGGCATAGTGGGTACTGAGAGCGACCGACGAACCCCAGTCCCACAAGGGTGAC